>JBDSJK010000419.1:0-24375 GCA_039917535.1 Burkholderiales bacterium | reverse complement strand
TCCTCAGCAGCCCGCTACAGGGAAGTTCCAACTAAGCGGGTCAACGCCTCGCGGTATTTCGCGGCGGTCCGCACTACGACGTCACCGGGCAACTCCGGCGCGGGTGGTTTCTTGTTCCAGTTGATCGATTCGAGCCAGTTGCGCACGAATTGTTTGTCGAAACTTTCCGGGCTGGTGCCGACCTTGTAACTTTCTTGTGGCCAAAAGCGCGACGAGTCGGGCGTGAGCGCTTCGTCGATGAGATAGAGTTTTCCCGCATCGTCTAAACCGAATTCGAACTTGGTGTCGGCGATGATGATGCCGCGCGTAAGCGCGTATTGGCTCGCTTCTTTGTACAACCCGATCGCCATATCGCGCACCTGCGCCGCGAGCGCGGGGCCGATCAATTTTTCCGTCTCCGCGAAAGAAATATTTTCGTCATGGGTGCCGGTTTCCGCTTTGGTCGACGGCGTAAAGATCGGCTCCGGGAGTTGTTGTGCGCGCTGCAATCCGGCGGGTAATCGGATCCCGCACACGCTGCCTTTCTCCAAATATTCTTTCCAGCCGCCACCTTCGATATAGCCGCGTACCACGGCTTCAACCGGCAGCGCCTTGAAACGCCGCACCACCATTGCCCGTCCGGCCACTTGTGCTCGTTCGCCGCTCTGGACAAGGCTCTCCGGGGGGGTGCCTGTCAAATGATTGGGAATGATGTATTTGAGCTTGTCGAACCAAAAATTCGCAAGCTCGGTCAGCACTTCGCCTTTGCCGGGAATCGGCGTGGGCATGATGACATCAAAAGCGGACAAGCGGTCGGTGGTGACGATGAGCAATTTATCTTCGCCCACCGCATAGATATCGCGCACTTTGCCGCGGGCGATCAGCGGCAAGCTGTCGATGTTGGATTCGAATAGGGTGGCCATCTATTCCTTAACGTAAGGCCGATTCGAATCCCCATCCTTTTCATAGGGGAATTTCACATGGCCGTAGCGAACCGCCAGAACCGCCAAGGTCAGCAATAGAATCGAACCAGACACCGCGAGCATGCGCCATTCGGTAATTTCCTTCGCGTCCAAAATTAAGTAGCGCGCGAGCGCGACCATGGCGATATAAAGTGGAAAGCGCACCGGCAATTGCCCGGAAGAAAAGTAATGGCCGATCATTGCCAGCACTTCGAGAAACAAGAACATCAGCAAGAGATCTGTCAGTGCAACGCGTTGGGCTTGCCACATGACGAAGATTTCTTGGTACATGGCGATGGTGGTCGCGAAACCGATGACCAATAGCCCGACGTACTCGACAATCCCGAGTCCTTGGCGGAACAAGTTATGTACCTTACTGTGCAAGACTGAGCCGCGCTGCATGACATCCCCTTGAGAAGGCGCTATTTTACCGCGTGTTGGGGAGGGCGATAATCCAGAAACGTCATTCCAGCGATCGACTGGAATGACGTTAAGGGTTATGAATTAGTGGATAACGGCCTTCAATTCGCCCTTGCTATAGCGATCCGCCATTTTTTCCAGCGGCATGGCTTTGATTTTTCCCGCTTGACCGGCACAGCCGAATTGCTCGTAGCGCTGCTTACAAATTAGCTTGGCGGCTTCCCGTGCAGGCTTTAAATAATCGCGTGGGTCGAACGCGGATTTTTTCTCGTTCAGGAACTTACGGATCGCCGCCGTCATGGCGAGGCGTATGTCGGTGTCGATGTTGATTTTGCGCACGCCGTGCTTAATGCCCTCCTGAATTTCTTCCACCGGCACGCCGTAGGTTTCCTTCATTTCGCCACCGTTCGCGCGAATGATCTCGAGCAGATCTTGCGGCACGCTGGATGAACCGTGCATGACCAAATGCGTGTTCGGAATGCGCTTATGAATCTCTTTGATGCGCTCGATCGCCAAAATATCACCCGTCGGTTTGCGCGAAAATTTGTACGCGCCGTGGGACGTGCCGATGGCGATGGCAAGCGCATCGCATTGCGTGAGGTCGACAAATTCCGCCGCTTGGTTCGGATCCGTCAACAGCATCTCGCGGGTCATGGTGCCTTCCGCGCCGTGGCCGTCTTCTTTGTCGCCTTTCATGGTTTCCAGCGAGCCGAGGCAGCCGAGTTCACCTTCGACCGTGACGCCGATCGCGTGGGCCATGCGCGTGACTTCTTTCGTGACTTCGACGTTGTACTCATACTCGGCAACGGTTTTGCCGTCCGCCATCAGTGAGCCATCCATCATCACCGACGAGAAGCCGGAGCGTATCGCCGTCAGGCACACCGCCGGCGATTGGCCGTGGTCTTGGTGCATGACAACGGGAATGTGCGGATAGGTTTCCACCGCTGCTTCGATCAGGTGGCGCAGAAAATTGCCGCCGGCATATTTCCGCGCGCCGGCGGACGCCTGCATGATCGCCGGCGAATTGACTTCGTTCGCCGCTTCCATGATGGCTTGCACCTGTTCGAGATTGTTGACGTTAAACGCGGGCAGGCCGTAACCGTTTTCCGCCGCATGGTCGAGTAGTTGTCGCATAGATACGAGTGGCATAGGTAGCTCCTTTGCGTGTTATTCCATTTCTAAATCAAAAAATACTTTGTCGGCTTCGCCTTGCCGCGCATCTGCACTGGGTGCGGCTCACCGTCGCGCCCTTTTTATTTAGAAAATGAATTACTTATGTTACCAATCTTAATAATTTTCATGGTGTTCGTCCCACCGGGTTTGCCGATGGGTTCGCCGATGGTGAGGACGATCAAGTCGCTCTCTTGGACGGCCTGGCGTTTCAGTAGGTCTTCTTCCGCAAGGTTCATGATCTCTTCCGGATCAACGGTCGTGTGCTTAAAGCGCACCGGGTAAACACCGCGGAAAAGCGTGACTTTGCGGCGCGTTTCAATGGACGGCGACAACGCGTAGATAGGCACATCGGCGTTCATGCGCGACATCAGCAAGGCGGTTTTCCCGCTATGGGTGAGTGCAACTATCGCGCGCACGGGTAGGTGATTTGCCGTGTAGATCGCTGCGTGGGCAATGGCTGCTTCCACACCCCCGGAATCGGAATGGATCGTTAAGCGTCGATCCATTGAGTCGAGCTTTTCCTTTTCAGCCTCCAGCAATACGCGCACCATGGCCTCGACTGCTTCCACGGGAAATTGCCCAGCGGCGGTTTCCGCAGACAACATGACCGCGTCCGTGCCGTCGATCGCGGCGTTCGCCACATCGGACACTTCTGCGCGTGTCGGCACCGGACTCGAAATCATCGACTCCATCATTTGCGTGGCGGTGATGACGAGTTTATTCTTCAGCCGCGCCGCGCGGATCATACGTTTCTGCAAAGCAGGCACCACCGCATCGCCGACTTCCACGGCGAGATCGCCGCGCGCCACCATGATCGCGTCGCTGGCATCGAGGATTTCATCCAACGCCGTTACGGCTTCGGCGCGTTCGATCTTTGCGACTAACAGCGCCTTGCCGCCCGCGTCGCGCATCAGTCCGCGAGCGTACAACATGTCCGCGCCCGAGCGGGGGAACGATACCGCAAGAAAATCTGCCTGCAACTCCGCGGCTGTGATGATGTCTGCCTTGTCTTTTTCCGTGAGCGCGGGCGCCGTCAAGCCACCGCCTTTGCGATTGATGCCTTTGTTGTTCGAGAGCACGCCGCCGCGCACGACCACGCAGTGAATTTCCTCGCCCTTAACCGCCGTGACGTGGAACTCAAGTCGGCCATCGTCCAGCAGCAAAATATCGTCGGGCGACACATCGCGCGGCAATTCTTTGTAATCGAGCCCGACGCGCCCGTCACTACCCACAGCACAGCGGGCATCAAGAATAAATTTGTCGCCCGGTGACAGGGTTACTTTGCCGTCTTTGAACTTTCCGATACGGATCTTCGGGCCTTGCAAATCGACCAGAATGCCGACGGTACGGCCAAGGTTGCGTGCAATCGACTTAACATTCGCCACACGCTCGCCGTGTTCTTTCGCGGTGCCATGAGAAAAATTCATGCGCACCACATCGACGCCCGCTTCGACCATGCGGGTCAGCGTGGCGGTGTCGCTGGATGCGGGCCCCAGAGTCGCGACGATTTTGGTTTTACGTAACATGTGTACAGGCCCAGAAGTTGGCGACTAAGCGATTGCTAGGCACTTGCCGGTGAGAGTTAGGCTCGATGCGTCATTTCGCGCGCTGCTCCAAGATTTCCACCGCCGGCAATGTCTTGCCTTCGAGAAATTCGAGGAACGCACCGCCCGCTGTCGAGATATAAGAAATTTGTTTGGTCACGCCGTATTTCGCCACGGCCGCGACGGTGTCGCCACCCCCTGCGATGGAAAACGCAGACGCGGCTGCAATAGTCATAGAAAGTGATTCCGTTCCTTTGCCGAATTGATCGAATTCGAACACGCCCAGTGGGCCATTCCATACGATGGTGCCCGCCTTGCGCACAATGTCCATATAGTTGCGGATCGTCATAGGGCCGACGTCGAAAATCATATCGTCGTCTTCGATTTCCTCGACGTCTTTTACCGTCGCTTCCGCAGTCGCGGAGAATTCTTTTCCCGTCACGACATCCACGGGAATGGGCACTTCGCCACCCTTGGCCTTGGCGGCGGCGATGATGTCCTTTGCCTCCTGCACCAGATCTTTTTCAACCAGCGACTTGCCAATTTTCAATCCTGCCGCGAGCATAAATGTGTTGGCGATACCACCGCCGACAATAAGCTGATCGACCTTCGCCGACAGCGCTTTCAGCGCCGTGAGCTTGGTGGAAACTTTCGAGCCACCGACAATAGCCAGCAACGGGCGTTTTGTGTTGCTTAACGCTTTGCCCAGCGCCTCGAGTTCCGCCGCCATCAGCGGGCCGGCGCATGCGATCGGCGCAAACTTAGCAATGCCGTGGGTCGTCGCTTCTGCGCGATGAGCCGATCCAAACGCATCATTTACGTAAATGTCACACAACGCGGCCATTTTTTGCGCCAGCGTGTCATCGTTTTTCTTTTCACCTTTGTTGACGCGACAGTTTTCTAGCATCACCACTTCGCCCGGATTCACATCCACACCATCGACCCAATTTTGTTTTAGCGCAACAGGCTTGCCTAACAACTCCGACAAACGTTTCGCCACCGGCGCAAGGGAATCTCCTGGCTGCAATTCACCCTCCGTGGGGCGTCCCAAATGAGACGTCACCATCACGGCTGCGCCTTTTTCCAACGCGAGCCGGATGCCGGCAATGGAGGCCCGGATGCGTGTGTCGTCAGTGATATTGCCCGCGTCGTCTTGCGGGACATTAAGATCGGCGCGGATGAACACTCGCTTTCCAGCGAGGTTCAGGTCGGTCATTTTCAGGATAGTCATGGCGTGGCAAGAACCCGTGGTTAATGCTTTAGTTTGCGTTCATCAACGCGATCGTCGTATCTAGCATTCTATTACTAAAGCCCCATTCATTATCGTACCAACTGGAGGCTTTCACCAGCCGTCCGGAAACTTTCGTCAGCGTTGCATCAAAGATCGACGAGTGTGAGTTGTGATTGAAGTCCACCGACACCAGCGGCGCTAGGTTGTAGCCCAACACGCCTTTCCATTCGGGCTTCTCCGATGCTTCTTTGACTGCGCCGTTGACTTCGTCCACCGTGGTGTCGCGAGCGGCGATGAATGACAAATCGACCACCGACACATTGATGGTCGGCACGCGCATGGCGTAACCGTCCAGCTTGCCGTTCAGTTCCGGCAGCACCAGGCCCACTGCGGCGGCGGCGCCGGTCTTGGTGGGGATCATGGACATCGTCGCCGACCGCGCTCGACGCAGGTCTTCGTGATAGACATCGGTCAATACTTGATCGTTGGTATAAGCGTGGATCGTGGTCATCAAGCCAGTGACAATGCCGATTTTCTCATGCAACACTTTCGCCATGGGCGCCAAGCAGTTAGTTGTGCAGGAAGCGTTTGAAATCACCTCGTGGCTGGCCTTGATCGTGTTGTGGTTCACGCCGTAGACCACGGTCGCGTCCATGTCCTTGCCGCCGGGCGCGGAGATGATGACTTTTTTCGCGCCGCCGCGGATGTGGGCTGAGGCTTTTTCTTTGCTGGTGAACAGGCCGGTGCACTCGAGCACCACGTCGACATCGTGGGTGCCCCAAGGAATCTCGGCGGGATTGCGCACGGCGTAGACTTTGATCTTGTCACCATTAACCACCATGTGATCGCCTTCTACCGCGACCGTGCCGTGGAATGGTCCGTGGGCCGTATCGTAACGGGTCAGATGGGCATTCGTTTCCGCATTGCCCAAGTCGTTGATCGCGACGATTTGGATTTCATCGGTACGCTTTCCTTCATAAAGCGCGCGTAAAATATTGCGGCCGATGCGGCCATAACCGTTGATTGCTACTTTGATTGCCATTGAATTCTCCGAATTACAAAATCGTTTTCGCCGTTGCGGCCACGTTGTCGACGGTAAAGCCAAAAAACTTGAAGAGATCAGACGCCGGAGCGGATTCGCCGAAGCGGTCGATGCCGACCACCGCGCCTTCCAAGCCGACGTATTTGCGCCAATAATCCGTGACGCCCGCTTCAATCGCTACGCGTTTAACGCCGGGCGGCAGAACAAATTCTTTATAGTCTACATCTTGCCGATCAAACACCTGCGTGCAGGGCATGGACACGACTCGAACGAAAATTCCCTGCTCAGCCAGAGATTTCTGCGCACCTATGGCCAGTTGAACTTCAGAACCCGTGGCGATGAGCAGCGCAGCCGGCTGGCGATTTTTCGCTTCCGACAGAATATAACCGCCACGGTCAACGCAGGAAATGGCCGACGGGTCACGGGGCTGATAGGGCAAATTTTGCCGCGAAAAAATCAGCGTGGTGGGTGCGTCGGTGCGCTCAATTGCCGCACACCAGGCCATGGCGGTTTCCACCGTGTCGCAGGGACGCCAGAGGTCAAGTCCAGGAATGAGGCGCAGGCTCGCAATATGCTCGACCGATTGATGCGTCGGGCCATCTTCGCCGAGGCCGATGGAATCGTGAGTGAACACAAAGATGTTGCGAATCTTCATCAACGCCGCCATGCGCAAGGCATTGCGCGAATAGTCGGCGAAGGTGAGGAACGTGCCGGTGTAGGGAATAAAGCCGCCGTGTAACGCCATGCCGTTGGTAATGGCGGCCATGGCGAATTCGCGCACACCGAAGTTGATGTAATTGCCACCGTTGGATTTGGAAATCGCTTTCGAGCCAGACCAGTTGGTGAATACGCTGCCGGTCAAATCCGCCGAGCCTCCGATAAAGCTGGGTAAGTGCGGCGCGAGCGCTTCGATGGCCTGCTGCGAGGCTTTGCGCGTGGCGATGGTGTCGCCTTTTTCGTTCATCGTCGAGATCAGCGCCGTGGTGATCTTGTCCCAGTTCTCCGGTAAGGATCTAGCAATGCGTGCCTCGAAGGCCCCCGCCAGTTCTGGCTCTGCGGAACGATATGCTTCAAACGCCTTATTCCATGCGGCTTCCAGCGTGGCGCCCTGTTCGCGGCCATCCCATGCTGAGCGAACGTCTGCGGGAATTTCAAACGGCGGATAGTTCCAGCCTAGCGCAGCGCGGGTCGCCGCGATTTCTTTTTCGCCCAGCGGCGCGCCGTGGGTCGCGTCCGTGCCTTGCTTGGTCGGCGCGCCTTTACCGATGATGGTTTTGCAGCAGATCATCGTCGGCTTGTCGGTGACGGCTTGCGCGGCTTTGATCGCTGCGTCGAGGGCGTCAAAATTATGGCCGTCGACATGGGGGATCACGTGCCAGCCGTAGGCTTCGAAGCGCTTCGGCGTGTCGTCTGTGAACCAGCCCTTCACTTCGCCGTCGATGGAGATGCCGTTGTCGTCATAAAACGCGATCAGCTTGCCCAGACCGAGCGTGCCCGCAAGCGAGCAGCCTTCGTGGGAAATGCCTTCCATCAAACAGCCGTCACCCAAAAAAACATAAGTACGATGATCGACGATGGCGTGGCCGGGGCGATTGAATTCTGCCGCCAGCAATTTTTCCGCAATGGCCATGCCGACCGCGTTGCTGATGCCTTGTCCGAGCGGGCCCGTGGTGGTTTCTACGCCAGGCGTCATGCCGTATTCGGGGTGGCCGGGTGTTTTGGAATGCAGTTGGCGGAAATTTTTTATTTCTTCGATAGGGAGATCGTAACCCGTGAGATGCAGCAGCGCATAAAGCAGCATCGATCCATGGCCGTTGGACACCACAAAACGATCGCGGTTGGCCCACTTCGGATTGCTCGGATTGTGTTTGAGATGATGGCGCCACAGCGCTTCCGCGATATCCGCCATGCCCATGGGCATGCCGGGATGGCCGGATTTGGCTTTTTCGACGGCGTCCATAGCCAGGGCGCGAATCGCGTTGGACAACTGTTGCCGGTTGATTTGTGGCACGGCGCTCTCAGTGGGGGAATTCATAATTATCTCCTAAACACGACAATCGTGCTATTTGCGGGTGTGTGGCGAGGGATTGTCTCAGCAAGTCACCGAAAAACTTTCCCGCGTCATTCTGAGTGAAGCGAAGAATCTGCTTTTCTAGTTAAATCGACCGAATGCAAAAACAGATTCTTCGTCGCTACACTCCTCAGAATGATAAGTGTTGCGCTCGGTGGGCGAGCTAGAGGGTGCGCTTACGCTGCTCCATCAACTTCAAAATCATGGGCGTGAGTATCAACTGCATCGCCAATTCCTGCTTGCCGCCGGGCACGACAATGCAGTTGGCGCGCGACATGAAGGAATCGTGAATCATCGACAACAAATACGGAAAATCGATGCCCTTGGGATTGCGAAAGCGAATCACCACGAAGCTTTCGTCCGCCGTCGGGATGTCGCGGGCGATGAAGGGATTGCTGGTGTCCACCGTCGGCACACGCTGGAAATTGATATGAGTGCGGCCAAACTGCGGCACGACATAGTGCACATAATCGTGCATGCGCCGCAGGATGGTTTGGGTGACGGCTTCGACTGAATAACCGCGCATTTTCGTGTCGCGATGGATTTTTTGGATCCATTCAAGATTGACGATGGGCACCACGCCGATCAACAAATCTACGTGACGGGAAACGTCGATGTCGCCGTCGACCACGCCGCCGTGCAAGCCCTCGTAGAACAACGCTTCCGTGCCGGCTGGAATATCTTCCCAGGCGGTAAAAGTACCGGGTTTTTGTTGGTACGGCGCCGCTTCGTCATCGTCGTGCAAATAGCGCCGTATCTTACCCGTGCCGGTTGTCCCGTATTGGCTAAACAATTGCTCCAGATTCGAGAGCAAATTCGCTTCCGGTGCGAAGTGGCTGATGGAGCGCTCGCCATGTTTTTCCGACTGCGCGATGGCCTGCTTCATCGCTTCGCGGTCGTAGCGATGAAAGCTATCGCCCTCGATAAACGTGGCGTTAAAACCTTCGCGACGGAAAATGTGCGTGAAGGTGTTTTTCACGGAGGTGGTGCCGGCGCCGGACGAACCGGTCACGGCGATAACGGGGTGTTTAACGGACATGTCGTTTCTCTAAATTTTCGCTTTGAAAACGGGCATTGCCAAGAGCCTTATCCAGAGCGGCTCGTGGAAGTACATGGCTGGAGAGCGTCCCTAGTGCTGGCTCTCCCGGCAGGTCATTGAACGAACAAGTTACGCACGTTGAACAGGGGCGACTTGAATTCTTCCGGCGCCGTTTCGTGGTGATAACTTATCACGCGCTCTACTTCATTTTTCGAGCCCAGTATAACCGGCACGCGCTGATGTAACGCCTTAGGCGCCATATCCAGAATACGTTCGCGACCCGTGGAGGCCACGCCGCCCGCTTGCTCGACAATAAACGCCATCGGATTTGCTTCATACAGCAAGCGTAATCGTCCCGGCTTGTTTGGATCTTTAGTGTCGCGCGGATACATAAAGATGCCGCCGCGATTCAATATGCGATGCACTTTCGCCACCATTGAAGCGATCCAACGCATGTTGAAATTCTCTCCGCGCGGGCCCGACTCGCCGTCTAGACACTCTTTCACGTAGCGGCGCACGGGCTCTTCCCAAAAGCGCTGGTTTGAGCTGTTGATGGCGAATTCGCGCGTGGTTTCGGGTATGCGCATGTCGGGATGGGTGAGCGTGAACTCGCCGTATTCGCGATCGAGCGTAAAGCCATGAACGCCGTCGCCAAGCGTCAATACCAGCATGGTGCTGGGGCCATACACCGCGTAGCCCGCACAGATTTGCTCGGTGCCGGGACGCAAGAAGTCCGCCGCGGTCGGGTTGACGCACCCCTCGAGACAACGCAACACGGAGAAAATCGTGCCGACGGAAATGTTAACGTCGATATTGGATGAACCGTCGAGGGGATCGAATATCAGCAGATATTTGCCAACCTGCTGGTCGTGAATGATGGGATGAAAGTCGTCCATTTCCTCCGACACCAATGCAGCGAGATTGCCTGAGCGTTCGGCGAAATCGATCATGATTTGGTTGGAAATCACGTCCATTTTCTTCTGTTTCTCGCCTTGGACATTGACCGCATCGCTATCGCCAAGAAAATCAGCCGTCGCGCCCTTACCGATCGCGATGGCGATGCTTTTGCAGGCGCGAGACATGTCATTGACAAGCGACGCCAACGCATCGTCGACGCCGCGGATGCGATGTTTTTGCTCGATCATAAATCTAGCGAAATTTAAGCCACGGTTCATTATTATTCTCTCCTCATGGTGCTTATTATTTCCCTTGGCTGAACACGCGGCTCGCCAAAATATCTTCCGCCTCGATTGTCATCAAGTCCGCCTGTGTCAGCGGACTGCCCATTTTGGCAAACAGACGATTGGCTTGTCTCAGTTGCGCGCGGTCCAGCGCGTTGCGGATCGAACGCGCGTTGGCGAAGTGCGGTTGCGTCATGCGCTTTTCAGTATAAGTGACTAACGCAGCTTTTGCCGCGTCGCTCAGACGGTATTCGCTTTTTTCCAGCATTAGCTCGGCAATGGACATCAGTTCGCTGGGCTGATAATCAGGAAAATCAATGTGATGGGCGATGCGCGAGGACAACCCTGGATTACTGCGAAAAAATGTATCCATGCGATCCTTGTAGCCCGCCAGAATCACGACTAAATCATCGCGCTGATTTTCCATCCCCTGCAACAAAATCTCGATGGCTTCTTGGCCGTAGTCGCGCTCGTTCTCGGGCCGATAAAGATAATAGGCTTCGTCGATAAACAACACGCCGCCCATGGCCTTCTTGAGAATTTCTTTGGTCTTCGGGGCCGTGTGGCCGATGTATTGCCCGACCAAATCGTCACGTGTCACGGCGATCAAATGACCTTTTCGCACGTAACCTAAGCGATGCAAAATTTCCGCCATGCGCATCGCGACGGTAGTTTTGCCGGTGCCCGGATTACCGGTAAAACTCATATGCAGCGATGGGGCGCCGGCCTGCAAACCAAGCTGGGCGCGGGCCCTGGCTACTAGCAAGAGTGCGGCAATCTCGCGGATGCGTGTCTTCACCGGCTTCAAGCCGACCAATTCTTGATTGAGCTTGTCCAAGACTTCCGCGACGTTGGAGTCCTTGAACACCGCCGCAAGATCAACGCTTGCGGGCTCGATTGGCTGGCTGATCGTGTTCATTTCAACGAATTTATTCCGCGTTTAATAGCGACGGCCGGCGGGCTTGTCCGTGGCGTAACTATGAATCGTGTAACGAATATTGCGCCCCTGCGCTTCCTGGCGCACCACGCCGAAACCCGGCTCGTCTTTCGGGCGATTGACGATGAACGACAGACGCGCAGTTTCGTAACCCAAGCTCGAATCGAACGCATTTACTTTGATGTAAAGATTCGGATTCGCCTTGCGGCACGCGCTCACTTCGAACAGGATGCCTGCAGCGTCTTTGATGTCGAACATCGGGTTGCCCCACATTTCCCAATAGGTGTTGCGCGGGTGCGGATCGTCGGTGTATTCCACGGACAGCGCCCAGCCTTGGTTCAGCGCGTATTGAATTTGCGCCTTGATTTCAACGTCGGTTAAATCAGGTAAAAATGAAAATGTTCCTTGAGTGATGCGCATAAAATTCTCCAAATTATTCCCTCCCTTTCAAGGGGAGGTGCAAGGGTGGGGATGGGTTTGGTTCATTAGAGCCCGCAGAACCCATCCCCATCCCGGCCTTCCCCTTGAAGGGGAAGGAGTTCATAACGGTGCGCATTGCGCACCCTACATTTAGCTTGCCGTCGGTGTCGCCACGTAATCAACCGTATCGGTACTGGTGTAATCGAATGTAATGTCTTTCCACGTATCGAGCGCCGCCTTGAGCGGCGAGCACCATTTCGCGGCTTTGTTCAAAATCTCCGCACCTTCGTCCCAAATATCTTTGCCTTCGTTACGTGCTTGGATGATGCATTCCAGCGCAACACGATTTGCCGTCGCACCCGCCTGCACACCCATGGGATGACCGATGGTGCCGCCGCCGAACTGCAGCACCACGTCTTCGCCCAAATAGTGAACCAGCTGGTGCATTTGGCCGGCGTGAATACCGCCGGAAGCGACCGGCATTACCTTGCGCAGGCTGGCCCAATCTTGATCGAAAAATAAACCGTGGCTCAGGTTTTGCGGCGTGTGAGTTTCGCGTAACGTGTCGTAAATACCGGCGATGACCGCGGGATCGCCTTCCAGCTTGCCGACAATAGTGCCGGCGTGAATGTGGTCCACGCCCGCCATGCGCATCCATTTTGAAATCACCCGGAACGACACGCCGTGATTCTTCTGGCGCGTGTAGGTGCTGTGTCCCGCGCGGTGCAGATGCAAAATCATGTCGTTCTTGCGGCACCATTTCGCCATGGATTGAATCGCCGTGTAGCCGATCACCAGGTCGATCATGACGATGTTGGAACCCAAGTCCCGCGCAAATTCCGCACGCTCGTACATGTCTTCCATCGTCGCGGCGGTGACGTTTAAATAGTGACCTTTCACTTCACCGGTCTCAGCGGCGGCTTTGTTGACGGCTTCCATGACGAACAGGAAGCGATCACGCCAATGCATGAAGGGCTGCGAGTTGATGTTCTCGTCGTCTTTCACGAAATCGAGACCGCCTTTTAACGCCTCGTAGACCACGCGGCCATAATTCTTGCCGGACAGGCCCAATTTTGGCTTAGTCGTCGCGCCCAACAACGGCCGGCCGAATTTATCCAGCCGTTCGCGTTCCACCACGATTCCAGTCGGCGGGCCTTGGAAGGTTTTCAGATACGCCACGGGGATTCGCATGTCTTCCAAACGCAACGCCTTAAGCGGCTTAAAACCGAATACGTTGCCGATGATGGATGCGGTGAGATTGGCGATGGAGCCTTCTTCAAATAGCGATAAATCATAGGCGATATACGCAAAATATTGCCCTGGCGCACCGGGCACGACATCCACGCGATAGGCTTTGGCACGATAATTATCGCAGGCCGTGAGTCGGTCCGTCCAAACTACCGTCCATGTGGCCGTCGACGATTCGCCCGCCACGGCGGCGGCGGCCTCAACGGGGTCCACGCCTTCCTGCGGCGTGATGCGGAATACCGCTAGCACGTCCGTATCTTTGGGTGCGTAATTGTCGTCCCAATAGCCCATTTTTGCGTAGGGCATCACGCCGGATTTGTACCGGTCACTCGCTGCTAATGGGGCGTTCATCGTTGCTCTCTCTCGCATGGGTTAACTTGTTGAAACGAATGATGACAAAATCTATTCATAAGTAATATTCATATATTTTGATTCTAAAAGTAAGCGATTCTTATATAATCCGCTCATGCTCCATCTCACTCTACGCCAATTGCAAATCTTCGAAGCGGTGTCGCGACACCTAAGTTTCTCGCGCGCCGCCGAAGAGTTGCACCTCACCCAGCCCGCCGTCTCCATGCAGATGCGCGAGCTGGAACAAAACGTCGGCATCGCACTCACCGAACAAGTCGGAAAAAAAATCTCGTTGACCGAAGCGGGCGAAGAATTGCAACGCCACAGCCGCGACATCATGGCGCGCGTGGATGAAGCGAAGCATTCATTAGAAATGTTGAAAGGCGAAGATCGCGGCAGGCTTAACATCGCCGTAGTCAGCACGGCGAAATATTTCGCGCCTAAGCTACTGGCGTTATTTCGCCGGCGTAATCAGGAAGTCGTGTTGAACCTAAGCGTGAGCAACCGCGAGGAAGTGTTACGCCAACTTAACGATAATCAAATCGACCTCGCCATTATGGGTCAGCCGCCAGAGGGCATGGATGCGCAAGCCGAAGCCTTTGCTTATCATCCCCTCGCCATCATTGCGTCGCCCGAGCACCCGCTCGCTCAGGCTCATCAGATACCGTTACACGAGTTAACGAAGGAAACTTTCTTGATCCGCGAACCGGGCTCTGGTACGCGCAACGTGATGGAACGCTTGTTCGCAACTCATCGCTTTACAGCGAACAGCGTGATCCAAATGGCCAGCAACGAAACCATCAAGCAAGCGGTCATGGCCGACATGGGCATCGCGCTGTTGTCGTTACACACCATCGGCCTCGAATTGGAAGCAAAACGACTCGTGGTGCTCAACGTAGAAACCCTGCCCGTCATGCGGCGCTGGTACATCACCCACCGCGATGGCAAACGCCTCTCGCCCGTGGCTAGCGCGTTTAAGAAATTTCTGTTGGAAGAAGGCCCAGCCTTGCTGGGGCAGGTTCCCGTAAGCGCCGCTGCGAGCATACCAAGCCAGAAGCAAGGCGGGAAGGGGATCGCGGGACAGAGTGCCCGGAAAGCCAAGCCCCGTGCGGCTGAGCGGGCGTAGCTTGCGCCAAAGAATGAAGCCCAACATTAAATGAACAAGTTGTCCCAACATTGAGTCGCGTAGCCAAGCGAATCGTCGCTGTTTCTCTGCCGCGCCAGGGGCGCATCGTCGCGGCCTACGGGCGGCGCGTCACGGTTGAGGCCGATGACGGCGCGTTGTTTGAGTGCGGCACGCGGGACCGCAACCGGGATGTGGCCTGCGGCGATCGCGTCACGTTCAACCCAACCTCGCTTGACCAAGGCGTGATTGAAGCCGTGGCGCAACGGAAAACATTGCTTTACCGCAGCGATATGAATCGTCAGAAAGTCCTCGCCGCGAACGTCACACAGGTCGTGTTCGTACTTGCCGCCGTGCCCACTTACAGCGAAGATTTACTCAGCCGTTGCCTGGTCGCGGCGGAAGGCGCGGCGTTGAAGGTCGTAGTGGTGCTGAACAAGGCTGACCTGGGCGCGCCGACCGAGCGGGCGCGGGAAGAATTGGCGTGGGTGACCGGTCTGGGCTATGGATTGCTCACGCTGTCCGCCAAGGCCAGCCTTGCCGAGCTGCGGCCATATTTGCATGGCGAGGTCACGGTGCTGGTGGGCCAATCGGGCATGGGCAAATCGACGATTCTAAACACGCTGGTGCCTGGTGCCCTGGCAAAAACCAATGAATTTTCTGAATCGCTGGATTCGGGCAGGCACACGACCACCAGCGCGAAGCTCTATCACTTGGATGACACAACCGACCTTGTAGATTCGCCGGGGCTGCAGGAATTTGGTCTGTTTCACCTCGACGATCACGAACTACTGCACGCTTTCCCGGAACTGCGTGCTTTTCACGGTCAATGCCGTTTCAACAATTGCCGTCACCTAAAAGAGCCGGGCTGCGCGGTGAGCCAAGCCGCTGCTGATCGACTGATCAGCACGAACCGGCTTGGGCTTTATCAACGACTCGTGACCCAGCACACGGAATGGCGTCAAAAACTAAAGGACATGGGTAAAGGCTAAGCCACGAGGCAAATGCAGAGCGCCTCGTGGCAATGCATGCCTTGAGAGCCGCATGGATATTGGCTCTCAGGGAATCTTGTTTTAACTCAAGAATAACCGATACGCCGGATTTAGGCTTTCGTCCCAATATTCATAGCCCAGTTTGCTGAGGAAATTCTGGAAGGCTTTGTTCTCGCCCGGCGGAACTTGGATGCCGACCAACACACGCCCGTAGTTGGCACCGTGGTTGCGGTAGTGAAACAAGCTGATGTTCCAGCCCGCGCCCATGCTGGACAAAAATTTCATCAGCGCGCCGGGCCGTTCGGGAAATTCGAAGCGATAGAGCCGTTCGTGCTTGGCCTGTGGCGCGCGGCCGCCGACTAAGTGACGCACGTGGAGCTTGGCCATTTCGTTGTCGGTCAAATCCAGAGTTTGGATTTTGTTGCGTTGAAATGCCGCGAGGATTTTGTCTTTTTCTCCTCGACCGGCGACTTCAATACCCGCGAACACGTGGGCTTCCGCTGCGTCGGAATAGCGATAGTTGAATTCCGTGACGTTGCGTTTGCCGATCAATTCGCAAAATCGTTTGAAGCTGCCGGGCTTTTCCGGGATGGTCGCGGCAAAGATCGCCTCGCGCTGTTCGCCCAACTCGGCGCGCTCGGCGACGAAGCGCAAACGATCAAAATTCATGTTCGCACCACACAATATCGTCGCAAAGGTTTCATTACGCGCGCCGGTGTTCTCGACGTAACGTTTTGCGCCAGCCACGCCGAGCCCGCCGGACGGCTCGACGATGGAGCGTGTGTCTTGAAAAATGTCCTTCATGGCCGCGCAGATTTCGTCCGTGTCGACGAGGATCATGTCATCCACGTATTCGCGCGCTAAACGAAATGTTTCTTTTCCGACTTGCTTGACGGCAACACCGTCGGCAAACAGGCCGACGTGCTGAAGCGTAACGCGGCGGCCGAGCTTGAGCGATTGCGTCATCGCGTCGGAATCCTTCGGCTCGACGCCGATGATGCGAATTTCCGGCCGCAGGCGCTTGATGTAAGCCGCGATGCCGGCGATCAAACCGCCGCCGCCGACGGCAACAAAGATGGCGCTCAACGGCCCGCGGTGCTGGCGCAAGATTTCCATGGCGATGGTGCCCTGTCCCGCAATCACATCGGGATCATCGTAGGGGTGCACAAACGTCAGGCCGCGCTCTTTTCCCAAAGCCACCGCGTGAACATAGGCTTCGTTATAGGATTCGCCGTGCAATATCACCTGTGCGCCTCGGCCCGTGACAGCGGCGACTTTGATTTGCGGCGTAGTCACGGGCATGACGAGGATGGCAGCGGTTTTCATGCGTTGCGCGGCAAGCGCCACGCCTTGGGCATGATTGCCGGCCGAGGCGGCAATCACACCGCGCTTTAATAGTGCCGGCGCAAGCTTGGACATTTTGTTGTAAGCGCCGCGCAGTTTGAACGAAAACACCGGCTGCAAATCTTCGCGCTTCAGCAATAGCTGATTGCCCAGGCGGCGCGATAACAACGGCGCCGGCTCAAGCGGCGATTCAATGGCCACGTCGTAAACGTTGGCATTAAGGATTTTTTCTAAATAGTCGATTTTCATAGGCTGCGCAGACAGGTAAGTGAGGTGTGTGTGTCGCTCAGCATGGTTATTGTTTTGCTCACGCTGACGCCCTGGGCGCGATGTATAATTGATTGAAATTATACACACTGCCATTTAAGCCGCTCATGCAGCCAGAAGAACTCAAGCAACTCGCCGCGAAAGCCGCGCTGGATTATGTGCCCCACGACGGCATCATAGGTGTGGGCACGGGCTCGACGGCCAATTATTTCATCGCTGAGCTAGCGAAACTCAAACACAAGATCGACGGCTGCGTGGCCAGCTCGGAAAAAACCGCCGCTTTGCTAAAGCAAGCGGGGATACACGTGTTTGATCTCAACGCGACGCCGGATTTGCCGATTTATGTGGATGGCGCGGACGAGATCACGCCCCATCTGCACATGATCAAAGGCGGCGGCGGCGCGTTGACGCGGGAAAAAATCGTCGCCGCCGTGGCGCGAAAATTTATCTGCATCGCCGACGCCAGCAAGCTGGTGAACGTCTTGGGGAAGTTTCCGTTGCCCATTGAGGTGATCCCCATGGCGCGTAGCCTGGTGGGGCGGGAAATGGTATTGCTAGGCGGCAACCCCGCTCTGCGCGAACATTTCACGACCGATAACGGTAACTTGATCATTGATGTATATGATTTAAACATCAGCAATCCCGTCGAACTGGAAGCGCGGATTAACCAGATTCCCGGCGTGGTGACCTGCGGCCTGTTTGCCCGGCGCGGCGCAGACGTGCTGTTGCTCGGCACAGAGCAGGGCTTGAAAACCATGACGAAGTAATGCGTCACAAAAATGTCATTTGCAGGGTGTAAACTGGTGTTTGTAGAAAAGGATTTATCGTGACGCAAACCGAACATATTTCTAAGCAGTTCGACGCCGACCTTGAACGCCTACGCGCCAGCGTGTTGCAAATGGGCGGGCTGGTGGAACAACAGATCGAACACGCGCTGCAGGCGCTGACCACCGGCGACATCAAGCTCGCCGATCAAGTGGTGGATAAGGACGACCACATCAACGCGCTGGAAATCGCCATCGACGAAGACTGCAATAGCCTCATCGCGCGACGCCAGCCCGCCGCCGGCGACCTACGCATGGTTATGACGGTGGTGAAGATTATTCGCGACCTGGAGCGCATCGGCGACGAAGCGGAAAAGATTGCCCGCATGGCGAAAATGCTGCACACCTCGGACCGGCTCTACATGCCGCGCTTGACCGACATCAAACACGTCGCCGAGTTGGCACTGGATATGTTGCGCAAGGCGCTCGACGGTTTTGCGCGACTGGACACCGTCACTGCGGTGCGGCTATTGCGCCAAGACAATCAAGTGGACGACGCCTATCACGCCATTCTGCGGCAACTGCTCACGTTTATGATGGAAGATCCGCGCACCATCACGGCATCACTCGAGATTTTGTTCATCGCCAAGGCGATTGAGCGCATCGGCGACCACTCGAAAAATATGGCGGAGTGCATCATTTATCTCGTCAAGGGTAAAGACGTGCGTCACGTAGCTCTGGAAGAGGTTGAAAAGCAGGCGCTGTAACAGTTTGTTGAAAAATTTCTGCGCTTTGTCTAGTCTGCGCTCGCTACGTTTTTCGTTAAATTGTTAACGCGGTAACAAACAGCAGCGAGCTTTCAAGCGGCGCATCGCAGCCGCCCATCTTTTTTGGAGCGGCGATCTTGCTTGAGCCGACAACATCTGCCGCAATAACCGCACCGAGTTCTTCATCACTATCCAAGCGGGCTGCGCAGCCAACCAAGCCAATAGGTTTTGTTTCTTTGCCATGAACCAGGCGTGAAAGCGCGCAAACCATTGGATTTGCAGCAACTGCGGCGAGGTTAGGTGATAAATGCGCGCCGCCCAGGCCGTGCCGAACAATTTCGCCGCTAGGATCACGCCAAGCCCAGACAAACCGTGACCGTGGGCGATGAGAAATAGCGCCAGCACCTTGATCGGCAACAACATCAGCATCGGCACTAAGAAGAACGCCAGCGCGGCGTAGGGTGGCAGCTTCGCAAGCCAAGTTTCGATCGCCCGCACCCATGGCAAACGCGCGGCGCGGTTGAACAGGCGAATCAAGTCATCCCAAAGCCATTCCTCGAAAAGCAGTACAATCGCGGCCAGCGCGAGTAATGGGTAGGTCAGGATTTTCTTGAGCACACGCATAAATTTCTCCGTTTTCGTTTTTTTCATATGGCTTGTTGAGTAATTTGGTATGACCATCAGCTTTTTCAATCGCGCACTCCCGCAACGGTGCAGTTCATGATCACCTTACGCGCGCTCACCCTAGCAAGAGGCAGCAAAACGCTGCTCGAGGACATTAACCTCACTCTACACCAAGGCCAGCGCATCGGCCTGGTTGGCGCCAACGGCGCGGGCAAATCGACGTTATTCGCCTTATTACGCGGCGAACTGCATCAAGACGCGGGCGATCTCGACATGCCGCCGCGCCTCACTATTGCCCATGTCGCCCAAGAGACCCCCGCGCTTGATCGGCCGGCCATCGATTATGTGCTCGATGGCGACGCGGAACTGCGCGGCGTTGAACGTGCCTTGGTCATTGCCGAGGAAAAAGATGACGGCCACGAGCTGGCTGAGTTGCATCACCAACTCGATGTGATCGGTGGCTACACGGCCAAGAGTCGCGCCGCCGCGCTGTTACACGGGCTAGGCTTTGCCGTCGTGGAACATGGTGCGCCGGTGGCGTCATTCTCCGGCGGCTGGCGCATGCGGCTCAATCTCGCCCAAGCGCTGATGTGTCGTTCGGATTTGTTGTTGCTTGATGAACCGACCAACCACTTGGATTTGGAAACGGTGCTGTGGCTGGAACAATGGCTGACGCGCTATGAAGGCACACTGATTTTGATTTCCCACGATCGGGATTTTCTCGACGCGAGCGTGAGCCACATTTGCCACATTGAGCAGCAGCGTCTCAAGCTTTACACCGGCAACTTCAGCGACTTTGAGCGACAACGCGCCGCGAATTTGGCGCAGCAACAAGCCTCCTATGAAAAGCAACAACGGGAAATTGCCCATCTGCATTCCTACATCGACCGCTTCCGCGCCAAGGCAACCAAGGCGCGCCAGGCGCAAAGCCGTATGAAGGCGCTGAGCCGCATGGAGGAAATCACCGCCGCCCACGTGGATTCGCCGTTCACGTTTCGCTTTCGCGAGTTTTCGCAAATGCCTGATCCGCTCCTGACACTAGAAGATATCGGCGCGGGTTATGGCGACAAACGGGTTTTGAATAATGTCAATCTGACTATCCGGGCGGGCGATCGGCTGGGCTTGCTGGGCAAAAATGGTGCCGGGAAATCGACCTTGATCAAGCTGCTGGCCGGTGAACTCACGCCCAAGGCCGGGGTGCGGCGCGAGGGAAAA
The DNA here is from genome assembly GCA_039917535.1 of Burkholderiales bacterium. Lineage (GTDB taxonomy): Bacteria > Pseudomonadota > Gammaproteobacteria > Burkholderiales > JALYOK01 > JBDSJK01. The sequence continues at coordinate 3,681 of JBDSJK010000419.1, read as the reverse complement.
GGCCTAGTGGTCGGCTATTTTGCACAGCACCAGCTCGATTATTTACGCCTCGACGAATCGCCGATGCAGCACATCATACGGCTGGATGGTAAAACGCGTGAGCTGGAATTACGCGGCTTTTTGGGCGGCTTCAATTTTCACGGCGATCAAGCACTGGCGCCCATCAGGCCGTTTTCCGGCGGCGAAAAAGCGCGTCTCGCTTTGGCTTTGTTGATTTGGCAGAAACCCAATCTACTGTTGCTTGATGAACCGACCAATCATCTAGATTTGGAAATGCGTCACGCGCTAAATTTGGCGCTGCAAGAATACGAAGGTTCCGTCGTCGTCGTGTCCCATGATCGGCATTTACTCAAAACCACGACTGAGAGCTTGATTCATGTCGCCGCCGGTCGCGCGACGGAATTCGACGGCGATTTGGATGATTATCGACGCTGGGTCAACCAAGGCGAAGCGCCACAGCCAGCTGACTGCGCAGAACAACCGGCACCGAGCGTCGTAGCGACCGATCGCCGCGAGCAAAAGCGGCAAGAGGCGGCGGCGCGCAACGCTCGCTCCGCACAACGCCGGCCGCTTGAGAACGAACTGAAGAAGCTTGAGAGTGACATGGAAAAACTGCATCAAGAAAAAGCTCGCCTCGATGCTTTGCTCGCCGGCGACGACATTTATTCCGACCCACGTAAAAACGAACTCAAGGTCGCTGTGCTACGCCAAGCTGAGACCAACACCCAGCTAGAAACGCTCGAAGCGCAATGGCTGCAACGCCAAACAGTACTTGAAATGCTGTAGACGACGAAAGCGATTTGCTTGCAACCCATATGGGCCAGGCGTATAAATTAATGTGAATGATTAATAAAGCTTGGGAGCTGCCCCAGGTTTATAATTGACATAATAACCATGCTGAGCTGCGCACCAAGTGGTTATCCCCAAGACATTGATGCCGGAGAAACTCATCGCTAATCCGCTGGAAACCCTTCCCGGTAGCTCGTTGCGGGGAAGACTGCAAATGCGCAACGAGCGAAAAGTAGCATTCATAGGCATTCTTGCCTTTGCCATCGTCACTATTCTTGCAGTCATGCTGCGGCTCAAGACCGAACTGTCGTTGCACGACATCCAACGCCAAGAAATGGCCAGCCTTGCCCCCGATCGCACCATCGCCAAGGACACCATCTTAGTCCCCGTAAAATTGAGCATAAAACTCCTGAACGGCAAAGCTTCGTTGCGCGGGACGTTGCCCGACGAAACAGCCCACAAAACCATTCTCGCCCGTGCCCACAGCATCTACGGCCGTGACCGGGTCGAGGACAATTTGGAAGTAATGGACGGCGTAGTGCTCACCCCGTGGTTTGACTCGGTGATCAAATGGTTCCCGCCCACCCTCTCTGGCTTAAATTCGGGTGAAATAACCATCAGCGGACTCGAAGTACTTTTGTTTGGCGACGTGTCGAGCCCAACTGATCGAGAAGCAGCGGGCAAATTGATTGAGCGCCTGGCCGGTGTAGAAGCAAAAATTCACAATGGATTGCGTGTCATTACCGCACCTCAAAGCGCAACGAGTGGCGCTGACAAAATGCCCAAATGAGATCGTCGTACAAGTTAACAATAACAACGCGACACAAAAGGAATCCCTCATGATGGCGATCGCCCTACAAACCATACTCTGCATGTTGCTAGCGTTTATCGTGGGCGCGATTACCGCTTGGGTTATTCGCGGCATTCGCGATCAAAATGAATTTGAAAAATTTTTCGGCACGTGGCGCGCACGATATGACCTACTGGAGCGTGACTGCGACGAGCACATGGCAAGAGCAAGCGCGCTGCAAAAGCAACTCAATGCCCCGTCGGCCGGCCACGAGGTGCACGACCGGCAGACCAAAATTGAGGCGCAGCCCGACACCTCAAACGCTGGATAATTGACCACTCAAGTGGCCTGGAAGGCAAGCAGAGTGCGGCTCTTAGAGCTTTCTGAAACCAATTTTTGGTAGAAGTTCGACGCGATCTGACAGTCACTGCAAGATTCCTTCACGACATTAACGGGGGGGGTTCGGGTTCGGGCCATGAACAGCCGTTCAAATCAAAGCAATTTTCTTGAGTAACGGACATTCAAAAATATCCACCGGGTACCACCGCGCATAATCAAACCCGAACCAACATCTCCGCGCATTGGCTATGCGCGGAGATGAACTCATTGCTGCAAGGTTAAACAAGGTATCTGCCCCAGATGCCTTGAGGCTGATGATCGGAGAATCCGCCGTGGGATCAGTTACATCATGCGTGGCCTCGGCCACGATCATGGTTTTGGCTTTGCCTCCTAATCCCACTTTGAAGCCGGTCAGATAGTCCTTGGCCGTATCCTCGAGAAAGTGCAGCACCGCGATTTCAGCATTCGGTCGCACTTGCTTGATGTATTGGCCGTAAATCTTGCCTTCAAGATAGAACGGCGCACGGATGCTTGGTATGGTCCACGGAAAATGCTGTGGATCCGCCCAGCGCATGAGATTTGTAGATATAAATAGGTGAGGCACGCCGTTGTCATTCACATACTTGTGAATCGCGCCGTTGGTGGTGCCACTGAGCGAGGCGAACAGCGCCAGAACGCCCTCCTGCTCGACCAGGGATCGTGTGTGTTCAACGGTCTTCACCGGATTGTAGCCATCGTCGCGCATGATCAACCGAATCTTGCGGCCATTCACACCGCCCTGGGCATTGATCATGTCGAAGTAGGCGGCACCGGATTTGCCGACGGCGCTGAGCGCGGAAATAGGCCCACTGAGTGGCATGGTCTGACCGAGCTTGATCTCGGTATCGTTTACGCCCGGGCCGTATTTCTTCTCTTGAGCAAGCGCCGCGCACGGACATACGATTGCGACCGCTAATAAAAACAAAACAAAGCGAGGCATACAAGACATACGTTGCTCCCAACCCAAGAACCTGTTTCTACTTTGCCTGAAGACGGAATGGTTGTACAACTGAAGGGGCATTAACAACTCGAGGGAATCCTAATCAAAGGTGAATGACCGTCATCGGGAAGGTTTTGATGTAAGAGCCTGACCGGCCGAAAAGGGTAGGACATTGCCTGTCAGATCAAGTCACGATGATTACAATCATTTGGCCGGTGGCACGTAACCTTCAACTTGCGCGGCACCTTCGCCAAAAAAATGCTGTTCCATCTGCTGCTCGAGATATTTCCGCGCCTTGATGTCGGCCAGATTGAGGCGATTTTCATTGATCAGCATCTTCTGATAATCGACCCAGCCTTTCCAGGCTTCTTTCGATACGCTATCGTAAATCCGCTTGCCCAGTGCGCCGGGATAGGGCGCGAAGTCGAGGCCTTCGGCCTCGCGCTTGAGTTTGATACATTGAATCATGCGTGCCATGTCCGTTTCCTTGATCTATAGCCTTCACTTTTTGCCGGTCAATAACTTCACCAGCACTTTGGAACGCCGTTCGTAGTTGTAGGTTTTTTGTTTGGTATCAGGCAGTAAGTCGACGCTGGTTTCACTAAATCCGCGTTCGATAAACCAACTGAAGCTGCGTGCCGATAACACAAACAAATTCTTGATGCCCGATTTCTTGGCGCGTGCTTCCACGTGGGTGAGCAACGTTTCCCCACGGCCCAAATTTCGGTAGCCGGGGTCGACGGCCATGCATGCCAACTCCGCTGCGCGCTCACCCTGGAAGGGA
>JBDSJK010000418.1:0-7024 GCA_039917535.1 Burkholderiales bacterium | reverse complement strand
GCGCGCCCGGCGACGACCAAGCCGGCACGTGGGTGCGGGTGGCCACGCCGATGGCGCCGGTGGCCGGGGCCAACTGGGGCAGCAGCGCCCTGCCCCGCATCGGGCAGGAAGTACTGGTCGATTTCCTCGAGGGGAATATCGACCGGCCCGTGGTGATCGGCACCGTCTACAACGGCCGCGGCCAGGCCGACGCGCAGCACAATCAAGTCGCCGGCGGCGCCGGCGTGGCGACCGGCAACGCGCCGGCGTGGTTCCCCGGCGAGGCCGGCGGCCACGCGCACCCGGCGGCGCTGTCGGGCATCAAGACGCAGGCGCTGCAATCGAGCCAGGGCGGCAGCGGCGCTTACAACCAGTTGGTGTTCGACGACAGCCCCGGCCAGTCGCGCCTGGGCCTGCAACGGCACGCCACGGCGCACCAGGGCACGGCCGAATTGAACCTCGGCCACCTGCAGCACCAGAGCGACAACCAGCGGCTGAAGCCGGCCGGCTTCGGCGCCGAGCTCAAGACCGAGCATAGTGTCGCGGTGCGCGCCGGCAAGGGGCTGCTGCTGTCGACGGATGCGCGCGGCGGCGCCACCGGTGGCCAGATGGATTCCAGGGAAGCGATCAGCCAGCTGGAGCAAAGCGTGCAGCTGCAGACCGATCTGGCCGAGACGGCGCAGAAACATAATGCCAAGCTGAAGGACGAAGCGGCACCGGCCGAACTGCTATCGATCAAACAGGTCAGGCATGTGGGCGAAGTACTGAGTGGAACAGACGGTGGAGCGTCCTCCGACGCCGGCGGCGAATCCGAATCTCTAAAAGCCGCTGCATACACGGAAGCCCACGCGCAACTGTCGAGCCCAACCGGCATCGTCGCGGCAACGCCGGCCAACACCCTTCTCGCCTCGGGCAAAACCGGCAATCTTAGCGCAGGCCATGACATCAATTTCGCTGCACAGGGAAATACATTCCATGCAGTGAAAGCCGGCATTGGTCTGTTCACTTATGGCAAGGCGACCAGTCCCGAAAAGCCGAACAAGGAAATTGGTATCCGCCTGCACGCCGCGAGCGGAAAGGTGAGCGTTCAAAGCCAGTCGGACGAAACGAAGCTGACAGCCGACAAACCGGTTACCGTAACCAGCGTGACGAAAAGCGTAACGGCCAGCGCCAAACAGTACCTTGCGCTAACCGCACAAGGTGCCAGCCTGAAGATCGAGGGCGGCAACATAATGCTTCACGGCCCCGGCACGATCACCTTCAAGGCGAGCAGCAAGGAACTGGCGGGACCATCGAGTTCGTCCAGCGAGTTGAAATTGCCAGTAGTCGGCAAGCTGGCCGAATGCCCATCAGCACAATCGGACGCTGCCACCGGAGGCGCCAGTGCAATCTAAGCTCGCTCAGTTACGTGCGAGCATCGATCCAGTAACGCCACTGTTTGTGCTGGTCGATCCGATGGTTGGGGAGCCCCTGCCCGGCATCGGCATCCCCGTTCCCGGTTCCGACGCGACAGATCAGCGCGCGCAGGGCTGGGAACGCGACATCGTCCCGGTCACCCTGCCAAAGAGCATTGCCCTGCCCGCACATCAACATCCTTACCTGATTCAGCTACGTGGCGGGGACGACCCGTTGCTGGAAGTGACATTCTCCATCGCCGGCCAAGAGCGACTGGAGGCGCAGTCCGGCGGACTGGATGGGACAGGACGCGCCGTACATCGGATCGGCGGCTGGCTGCAAAGCAGCATGCGCTGGCCGGAACTCGGCGCCCGTGTCGCGGAAATGTGCCGCGTGAACACCGAGGCGGCGACCAAGGCGACCTACTTGCGGGTTGCTGATCGTCGGGTGCTTGATCTTTTATGCCACGTCGGGGGCCAAAGCCGTGTCGTCGCTCAATTCGGACGCCTTCAAAGTTGGACATATTTGAACGTGAATGGCGACTTGTCCCGCCTCCAATCGCCGCGTGAGCAAAGCGAACGCCTGCGCCTGAGCGAACAGGAATGGCGACGAATGTATCGCGGCGAAATGCTGCATCGGACACTTGCCCATTACCTCGGCGAGACGGCCTTTACCGATGCCATGATCGCAACGCCGACTTACGCCTCTGCCGAGACTGCCCTCCTTTCATGTGCGGACGCAGCACGCCGATGGCCGCACCGTTTCAAAAGCGACGTTGACGACGCCGTATGGGCCGCGTTGGCGATGTGGCGTCCGTCAATAAATCAGCTGCCGGCGATTCGCGATCTGCTTGACGATCCGGGTTCGGAAGATGAGCCCGCTGAGCCGGTGAGCTTTGTGCACCGCGACCTCATCACCCTAATACAACGGGCGGAAAAAAAAGCCCGATTTGATTGACCAAAGGATTCAGATACACATGGCCACGACTTCCGGTTGCGATGTATGCAAAAAAAGCTCGCTCTCGCTGCTGCTGCTACGCCCTAGCCCTATTTCCAAAAACCCGTTTCTGCTCGCGCCTGGCTCACAAAGTGTTGCCGCCGAACCCTCCTCTGTCACCGGGCTGTTGCCTTCGCGCCTGCCGACCGAGGCGCGCTTCGGCTTGCGCTTGCTGCGCGCAGGGTATGTGCACGTCTTTATTCCCAACCCGCCGCCCAGGATGACGCATTGGCGGGTTTATCGGGTGACCGAGCAGGCTGACCTCGTGCCGCAGGAACACGCGCTGTTTTCTCAACCCGGTCAGAACGTGGCTTGCGAGCGAGTGGGCCACATCGCCACAGGCATGAAAGTCTTGAACATTCCTCAGGCAGACAAAATCAGTGAGATTTGGATTGCGTATAGTGCCAACCTTTGGAATGAAACACTACGCAAAAAGAACGCGGGCGACGCGAAGGTGATGCAACAGGTCTCTTTAAGAGCAAGCGGACCTAACACCTTCCCCCCGACACCGCAAAAACTCAAAGCCCAAGTGCTGGAATGCGCGTTGACGTCTTACGTGATCGATAGCTCGACGGAACAGGATTTCGCCTTCAATAGCATCGCGAAAAGCGTCGACCAATTGGCCGCAGGACTAGCTGTCGCTGCGGCGAAACATCCCAAGACTGCAGGTAAAGAACTTGCGGTGGTCTTACGTGACCCGGTAGGCATTGCCGCAGAGCTCAATTCGCTGCGCGTCCGTCGCAACGAACCTATCAAGCGCGAGTTTAACAAGCCAGAAATCGTACACCCGATAAACAGCTCTAATGTCGTTCTCGGCATAAAAAAATCTCAAATTGACACTGCCGAAGCGGCGAGTTTTGAAGAAGTCACACCGTTGACTACGTTGAGGGCGTTCAATAGCCGTACCTGGCCAGAAGGCACCACTTATCGGGTGCTGAGTACTACCGAAGCGAATCAGCTGCTTACGGAGCCCGGCTTTTTTTTAGCCCCGCACATACGCAAAGCCATCCTCGATAAAGAGAAAATGATATGGCTATTCTACCCGGATCACGCAGGGCGCGCCCGCGATTGGACGGAGCGTAAAGCCGCGAAAAGCTGGGCCAAATTCTCGAAATATGTGGACGAGGAAGGTCGCTCTAGCTGGGTTAAAAACTTTAACAATCGAATGAAGCTTGAGCACTACGATCCACTTCGAAAAATGGAAGAAGACTGGTTCTCGGCTGCCGAAGATGCTCAGACGCTGAGTTACTTCGCTCGTCATTTCGATCCCGACTCACAAGTCTCGGCATCCAAGCCGGCTGTAGATAGCGTCGTCTATGCGCATGAGAGCCATCTGATTCACATGCCCGCACCGATGACTGCGGGCCCGGTAACGGACAGGTACATCGCAATGCTGGATCGCGCCATCACCGAACCGGATGCTGTGATCTTACGTAAAACAATCGGAAATAAAAACAATCTAATCCAGGATGCACATATTCAACTCACTGGTGATCCAGGAGACGCCGGTATGCGTGACAAAACCTTCGACATGCTCAAAGGTTATAGTGAGCTCACGCGATCAGGGCCTGCGATGCAATCGCACGGGTGGATCGGCCATGCGTTGGCGCTTTACAGCATTGGCCAAATCAGTGCGTTGACGGGCGCGGCGATGTCGATGGCGGCCACACATCCGCCCACGGCGAAGGTCCTCAACAAATTGCAAACATTGATGAAGTTCCAGAAGCTATTGGAAGTCGCTGTGGAAGGCGCACTGAAGGGCGAGGCGCCCAAGCTTCCAGTTTTGCTTAAACTCCAGGTCAGCGCCGACGAGGCACTAGCCGTAATGGCGGCGCGCCCCGGTCAAAACGTCGGCATAACAAAGACTCGGATCGAGCGACACCGAACAGCAGGCGCAATGGTCACGTTGACCCTGCTCACCGATACCGATGCAATAAAGGCCGCCGCCGGCGATGTCTCGGCGATGACAACATCTCCAGCTAGTGGGAAAGTGAAAATGGGCGATGGGCCCACCACCGCTGCAACGACGGCAGCTGCGGGCAAAGCCCCTGTCCTCTCGAAGGAAGCCTTTCTCAACCTTTATCAACGCCAAGCAACCATGGCGTCAAAAGCGTCCAACCTAATTCGCAACGCCCTGCCTGCGATGAGTAGCACGGTTACCGGGGCCAATGTTTTGGAGCTATCGAGAAGCCTTGATGGCAGATTAGCGCTTGCTAGTATGGTAATTCAAGCCATTGGGATGTGGAATGGCATGGAAGCGATACGAAAGGCTGACTCCGACAGTGCCCGACTGGATGCGACCTACGGGCTTTTGGACAGCGTGGTAGGTTTTAGCGGCGGAGCACTACAAATGCTCGGTGCCTATGGACAAATTCAGCTAACTCGCAGAGTGGGAAGCCAGGCGGCCGAAGGGGCGATTAATAGAAGCATGGGGCTTGGAGCCATGCGATTTCTCGGCGGTGTGACCGGAGTCGCGGGCGGCTTCATCAATATGGTTGCGTCCTATAAAAAGAGCAGCGATCAAAAGGAGGCGGGCAATTCAACTGCAAGCGATTGGTATTTCCTTTCGGCAGCCGCCTCGCTAGGAACGATCTTTTCTTCGGGCGTAATCTCCTTTGGATATGTAGCAAGCAGTCTATCGGCACGAGGGGTAGGTGGCGCAGTGGTACGGACGGTAGCGGTGCGCTTAGGCGCAAACGCTGTCCTGGCGACCGTCGGAGGCGTAGCCTTAACCGCGTCCGGTGTCGGACTGGTTTTATTGGGGGCGAGTGTAGCTTTTCAGGTAGGAGCCATTCTACTTACGCCCGACCAGTTGCAAACTTGGCTTGCCAGAAGCTATTTTGGCCAAGACGGAGGCATTATCTTCCCTGGGAAACGCGATGACATGTTTCCTAAAGGAGATTGGCCGGTTGAGAAAAAATCGCTAGAAGAAGTCATTGAAAAATCAAAAGAAGATCTCGCCAAACAGAATTAGCAATGACTTTAACGTCTCCATAATAAAACCAACAGGAAATATATCTTGAGATCTTCAGAATCCAAAGAAAAATTATCCGGCGTCTTAGAAACATACAAAAAGAATGTTCCGGCGTCCACCTCGGCCATCGCGCTAAACTTAATAAAGAGAAAGTTTTGTGATGCCATCGAGTATAAAGGAATAGCGGATGGAACTAGAGGGATGGTGCTATTTTTTGGCGCCTTACTTTTGTTCTGCGCGGTGTACGCCGATTACTTGTTTATTGGAGGACAAATTGGAAGCAAAAAGTTCTCTTGGTTTCAATTTATTTTAACAATTTTCTTAGTTGCAATTACCAATACAATTGCAATTTATTTCTTCTTAAAATCAATTCGCATTGAACTTTTTCGCCCAATTGACGAACCCATAATTTTTGATCGAAAAAATAGAAAAATCTATAGGCTATCCCGCGAGGTCAAAGTGGGATGGAAGGGGTTGCTAGCGGGTTGGCCTATTCAAGTAGCAGTCCATGACTGGGATTTAGTTAAAGCTGAACATCATGTCGCCATCAACGCTGATGGTTCAACGCTCAATCGCATGCATGCATTGGTTTTTTCTGTTAAGAAAAGTCCCAGTGACAACACCATCATTGATAGCTTTATGTTAGGCAATGGTACCCAGCACGGGGAATCGACTGTTCCGGCGGTATATGAACACGTTCGTAAATTTATGGAGGAAGGCGGCCCTCATTTGCCGCCAAGCGAAAACATATCGCTCATCGGAACGCCGTCTTCCTTTCTGCAGTGCATGGCTCAATCGGGACCATATGGTAAAACCCTGAAAAGCTGGTGGAAAAACGCCCGCTTCTTAACCATTCTTGGTTTCGTATTTTTCCCAATTACAATACCGATTTTTACGCTCCTTGGAATATTTTCTTGGTTGAGTTATGTGACATCGACGCCGATTCAATGGCCTAGTGAAGTACTTTCTGCGATTGGCAAGCCGACAAATGAGGACTGAATACCACCTCGGATTTGCGGGACGGCGTCGGTGACGCCTCATGGACAGCTGATGCACTTTGAATAAAAGGTAAGATGAGCGCCTTTCAACAATTGACTTAGCTAAATCTACAAAAAAATCTCGCCAACAAGGAAAGCCGGAACTGCCTATGGGAGTGTTTTACCTTTAACAGAAACAGCTATTTCAGTATCAAAGATACGGTGGCAGATTGGGCGAGATAAATGAACAAAGCAACCTGGAATTCACTTATTTTATCAATAGCGGTTTTGCTAATAAGTACAATCGGCGGGGCATTGATAGCTCAAAAACTAGCCGAGGGGGACGCAGGATTCAGCTTCCTCTGGTTCGGTTGCGCAGTTGCATCATTGATTTTAATTTTACAATTAGCCACGTTTTCGTCCGCCAAACAAAAGCTCTTTTCCCAGTTGCTATTTCTGGGCTTTTTTGGCTTCTCAATGGTCTGGTTTATGTCATCCCTGTTTTTTCCGATATTCTGGATTAAAGAGATAGACATATCGATAAAATTTATATTATTCGCTATTTTTATCGCCATCATGGGGTTCAATCTTAGCCGCGGCTGGAGAACTTTAAATAGACGGTGGAACGAAACGGGTGCCCAGACCTTTCAAGCCGTGTTCAAAGAAAACGCGGCTGTTGGCGATTGGAATAAAATTGTCCGCG
>JBDSJK010000417.1:0-12458 GCA_039917535.1 Burkholderiales bacterium | reverse complement strand
ATCACCACTAAAATTCCGAGTTTTGATGATTTGGGCTTGCCGGAGGTGCTAAAAGATATTGCCATGACCAAGCGTGGGTTGGTGGTGTTCGTCGGCGGCACGGGTTCCGGCAAATCCACATCGCTCGCGGCGATGATCGGTCATCGCAACGAACATAGCTATGGCCACATTATCACCATCGAAGATCCCATTGAATATGTTCATGAGCATCGCAATTGCATCGTCAATCAGCGCGAGGTGGGCGTCGATACGGACAGTTGGTTCGCCGCGCTGAAAAATACCCTGCGCCAAGCGCCCGATGTGATTTTGATCGGCGAGATTCGCGATCGCGAGACGATGGAGTATGCGATCGCCTTCGCCGAGACGGGCCATCTGTGTATGTCGACGCTGCACGCGAACAGCGCCAATCAGGCGCTGGACCGCATTATCAATTTTTTTCCGGAAGAACGAAAAGCCCAGCTTCTGATGGATCTTTCGCTCAACCTCAAGTCTTTTGTTTCTCAGCGCCTGATTCCTCGCAAAGGCCTCAAAGGCCGTGCTGCCGCCATTGAGGTAATGATTAACTCGCCATACATTTCCGATCTTATTTTCAAAGGCGATGTTCATGAAATCAAAACTGTCATGAGCCGCTCTCGCGAGTTAGGGATGCAAACGTTTGACCAAGCGCTATTTGATCTTTACGAAACTGACATGATCACTTACGAAGACGCGCTGCGCAACGCGGATTCCGTTAATGATTTACGCCTTAAGATCAAGCTAGAAGGCAAACACGCCAAAGAAGACCGTGGCTCGGGAATGGATAATTTGGAAATTCTTCAGTAATTTTGCCGCCGTGGCACGAGCCAATAGGGATGCGGCCGCTGGCAATGCCATGCCTGAGAGCCAGGGTGGGAGCGGCTCGTGGCAATGGTCAGTTTTTATCTTGCGCCTGCTCCTCGATACTCGTAGCTGATTTTCGCATTGACCCTGCCTGAATTTTATATTCATACAAGCGACATTCCAACGCGCCGTTAAATAGCGGCGTGCGCTTCGACGCACTCAAGCGTATCAGTTTTAACAACAGCGGATCGCCGCTGAAAATATAGGCACGCCAACCGGCGAAGCGCTGCTTCAACGCATCGCCTAAGCGCGGATAAAACGCCGCCAGTTCCTCCTGCTCGCCGAGCCTCACGCCATAGGGCGGATTAGTCACCAGCACACCATTCGGCGCCGGCGCGGGCATTTCTAGCGCGTCCACTTGTTTCAACTGTACTGCGTCCTGCAAACCAGCCTGAGCCAGGTTCGTGCGCGCCGTCTTGAGCACGTCGCCATATTTGTCGGAACCAAAAATTTGCAGCAGCTCTACAGGCAATTGCGCCGCCGTGGCACGCTCGCAACAGCGACGCCACTCGCTTTCGGAAAAATTCAGCAATTTGCGAAACGCGAATTGACGGTTACCGCCCGGCGCGATGTTACGCGCCATGAGTGCGGCTTCAATCAGCAGCGTGCCGCTGCCGCACATGGGATCATAAAATGGCTCGGCCGGCGTCCAGCCGGTCAGGCGAATAATGCCTGCAGCGAGATTTTCTTTCAGCGGCGCATCGACTCGCACATCGCGATAGCCGCGCTTAAACAGTGGCTCGCCGGTGGTGTCGACGTACAACGTGAATTGGTCTGTCGTGAGGAACCCATAAATGCGAATATCCGGCGAGCGTTTGTCGACATCGGGGCGCAATCCTGTCGCGTCACGAAAATGATCGCAGATCGCGTCTTTGATACGCAGCGTGACGAAGTCCAAACTTTTCAGCGGACAATGACGCGCGTTGATCTCAACCAACATGCTCCGCCGCGCCTCAAACCAATCGGCCCATGGCAACGCCCGGGCGGCGCGATAAATGTCTTCCTCTGTTCTATAGCTCGATTGTGTCACGCGCCACAACACGCGGCTGGCGATGCGGCTTTCGAGATTGACGCGGTAGCATAATGCATACGGTCCGCGAAAGCCGACACCACCGCCAGTCTGATGAACGTCGACCGCGCCCAGGCCGCGCAACTCATCGGCCAGCACTGTTTCAAGGCCCCGTGGGCAAGGTGAAAAGAAATTTTCCATGCTTAGGAATTGGAGGCTAAGGGTGAATATTAGTTGGTTCTAGTAGAGATAATATGACGCGAGCGTTTACACCATTTCCATCGCTGCGATTTTCAAGACGCGCCGTGCCGAGATGAAATTCCGCGATCAACCTTACAATATACAGGCCTAAGCCTAAGTGCGCTTCGTTCCCGCCTTGCTGCGGGCGAACCGAAACCATGGAATCAAACAAGCGCTCCTGCATCTCTCGTGGCAAACCGGCACCTTCGTTGCTGATAATAATTTCCGCAGTAGCCAAGTTGGCTTGCAGCGTGAGATCAATTGCGCTGCCGGCACGATGAAAATCAATCGCGTTTGCCACCAGTTTATCAAGCATTTGCGCAATGAGATCCGGCGCACCTCGCATGGATATTGGCTCTTCAGGGAGTTGCAAAACAAAATTAAGCTGCGAGTGAATGCCACGATAACCCTCAACACAGCCGCGTATCACCGCCGCCAGATCAAATTTTTCGCGCTCAACTTGCTGCAAAGATTGTTCCAGCTTGGTGGCTTCGCTCATGCGATTCAAGATTATGCTCAAGCGCTCGATACCTTCTTGGGCGCGATTTACGTAGATGCTCGCCTCAATCGGCAGCGCGTGCTGGCGCAGATTGTCCAGCGACGATCGCACCACCGCGATGGGCGTTCGGAACTCATGGGACACACGCCCGGCCATTAGCTCAAGATAACGATTGTAGTCAGCCAAGTGATGCAACAACCCGGAAAAGCTGCGCGACAAATCGCCGATCTCGTCCTTCGCGTTTGAGCCAGCGACCAGCGACCTAATGCGGCCCTTGGAATCGAGCGCCTGCTCGGCTTGATCGCGCAGCGCGCGTATGCGTTTCGACAAGCGCGTGGCGAACAACAATAAGGTGAGCGAGCCGAGCAGCAATACGGCAATGGTCACGTTGAACAACCGCTCCAGCGCTTGATTGCGCAACGCCAAAATTTCGTTGGTGGTTTCTTCCACCACCACGGCGCCGGCAACGCGATCGCCCACCCAGATCGGTTGCGCCGCAGACAGCACGATGGCGCCCTTATCTGGCGTCATGCGCCAGCGAATTGCGCCCGCGCCATTGAAAGCGGATTCGATCTCGCTTCCCTCAAGCTTGGTGGCGTTGGCGAGATCGTCGACGAACGCTTTGTCGGGTGACGCAAGCAGGCTCGAATAGATCTGACGCAACGTCGCCGAGTGCAACTCCTTTGCCCAGCGTTTGTACCAAGGATCGTCGTTCGCCGGACCGGGCGCGTGGCTAACCGTATTCTGCAGGCTACCGGTACGCGCCAATACACGCCCGAGAGCATCGACCACCCAAATGCGCGCCGTGCTGCGGCTCACGCCACGCAGAATTGCATCAATTTCCATACCGGGGATCACCACAGACAGCATGCCGTCCCCCGTGCCGAGCCGCTCTAGACTTTGCAGTTCGGTACTGTTGGTGATATTGATGACGGAAAATCTGAGCTTGCCTTGCAGCAGTTCGAGTGGGATTTTGACTTCTATTTGATACCCGGTTTTTGTTCCGCGCCACGCCGCTTCGATGCGTGGATCCGCGAGAAGGTTCTCCGTTTCTTCCGACGACCCCGTCACACGAAACACTCGGACTTGAGGCGCCTTGGCCAAGGCCAGCATGAATCTCAGCGCGTCACCGTTAGCTTGGCCCAAAACAATTTGCAGGTGATCCGTCTGGTCCAGCAAGCCTACTTTATCATTTAAAAATTCGACCCCGGCATCGTTCACATCGAACGCCAAATACAGAAACTGATCAAACTTTCCCGCCTGCTGCGTGAACGAGAATGCAGGATTCGTTTCGTCCCGATACAGCACCTGCTTCACTTCCTGGGCTCGCCAATCAGTAAGCTTGCCGTCCAACATAATGGGTTTAGCCAGCGTGCGCACATAAAGCAACGCCGCACCTTGCTTGTCACGATGACCGCTGGATACGGGTTCAAACAGTTGCGGCCGATCATGCAACGCCGTTGCTACCGCTTGTGCGGTGCCCGTCAACACGTGTGCTTGGCCTTCACGCAGAAATTTTTCCACCTGCCAGATATAGCGATAACCGACCCATGGAATCGCGAGCAATATAAGCGAGACCAGGAACACCTGGCCCCGTAAGCCGAACGGTACGCGAAGTTGCATGGCTGTGATCCGAGGCGGTTACGCTTTCCAGCGATAACCAATCCCGTAGACCGTATCGATGCGATCGAATGTCGCGTCAACTTCAATAAATTTTTTACGCATGCGCTTGATGTGGGATGTGATAGTGCTGTCGTCCACTGTCAGCTCGGCATCGCGCATGAGTTGACCGCGATCTTTTACATGGCCTGGAAACTTGGCCAAGCCGTGCACCATCCAAAACTCCGTCAACGTCAAATCAACCGGCTTGCCCATCCAGGCAACGGTGAAGCGCTTCATGTCGATGCGTAATGAATCGCGCTCGATAATATCGTCGGCGCTGGGCAGCGAAGATAACAATTCACTGCGGCGGAACAGCGCCGAGATGCGCGCCAGTAAATGATGTAGGCTGATATCCTTGGTCAAATAATCGTCCGCGCCCATGCGTAGCCCGGCGACCGTATCGAAATCGCTATCGCGCGCGGTCAAGAAAATGATCGGCAAGGAAGGCGATAGCGCGCGTAGCGCGCGACAGAGCGTAAATCCGCCATCAATTTCATCACCGAGGCCAATGTCGATCAATGCCAGATTAGGTAAGCGCTGCTGAAACGCTTCCATGGCGGCTTCGCGATTTATGTAGGCGTGTACTTCATAGCCCTGGCGACGCAACACGTCCGTAAAGTTTTCGCGGATCAGGGGTTCGTCTTCGACTAGGGCAATAATTCGGCTCATTTTTTTGTCATGAATATTGGGTAATTGGACTATACAACACGGTTCAAGAAACGCGCGTTGGCGGCAGCAATTGCCATGATTTTGCCATTTTTCATCCTTCCCCTGCCATTTCCCTGACCAGCTACGCCAGTTTTGCGCGCTTAAATTCAATCTGTGACCAACCCATGGTGGGCCAAGCCGCAACAACCGGGGATAACAATGAAGCACGTACGCCTGAATATCTACGCCGATTTCGCTAAAACCATATTTGCCAGCCTGCTGGTCGGGTTGATTTGGAGCGCCACCGCCATGTTGTTGGTGTTGGTGCTGGCGCGCAACGCGAGCGCATCCGACGCGCCACTGGAAAAAATAGAGCGCTTGGGCGATGCCAAGGAAGGCCGCCTGGTTTTTAAATCCCGTGGCGAATTGTTCGCCGCGCCTGCCGTTAAAACCGATGTGCATATGCGCATTACCGGCATGATCGCCCGCGTGCAGGTGACGCAGCATTTCACAAATCCGTCAGCCGAGTGGATGGAAGGTATATACGTCTTCCCGCTGCCAGAACAAAGCGCCGTGAATCATCTCAACATGAAAGTGGGTCAACGCGTGATCGAAGGTCAAGTCAAAGAAGGCAACAGCGCGCGCAAAACCTATGAAGCCGCCAAACAAGAGGGCAAGAAAACCTCGCTCATCGAGCAAGAGCGTGCAAATATTTTCACCACGTCCCTCGCCAATATCGGCCCACAAGAAGTGGTCAGCGTCGAAATTCAATATCAAGAAAGCCTGCGCTACGACCAAGGCCAATTTCACATTCGCTTCCCGATGGGGGTCGCACCGCGTTACATACCCGGCACACCGGAAAAAACCGCATTCGTCGGCACGGGCTGGTCGGCCAATACCGCACAAGTGCCGGACGCATAGCGCATCACGCCGCCCGTGTTGCACCCCAGTAAAGGTTTAATCAATCCAGTGAGCATCAACGTGGAGCTCGACGCGGGTTTTCCGTTGGCCAAATTAGACAGCCCGTATCACAAAACCAGCAATGAAAAACAAGACGGCAACCGTTACCTGATCAAGCTTGCCGATGGCGAAACGCCGGCCAACCGCGATTTTGAGTTGGTGTGGAAACCGGAAATTGGCAGCGCGCCTAAAGCCGCCGTATTCACCGAAACCAAGCAAGACAAAACCTATGCGCTGGTCATGGTGATGCCGCCAGAAGCCAATAATGACGCGGCTCTCAGGCCGATGACCCGTGAAGTGATCTACGTGATGGATACCTCCGGTTCCATGTCCGGCACGTCCATCGAACAAGCACGCGCAGCACTGGCCATGGGGCTGACACGGCTTACGCCGCAAGATCGCTTTAACGTGATTCAATTTAATTCCAACACCAGCCAACTCTATCCGCAGGCCGTGCCGGTCAACGCCCGGACGTTGCAAGAAGCCAAACAATATGTGAGTTATCTGCAAGCCCAGGGCGGCACGGAAATGGCCGACGCGCTCAAGGTTGCGCTGAATGACAGCGACAACCCGAAGCTGTTGCGGCAGGTGATTTTTATGACTGACGGCAGCGTGGGCAATGAAGATGAGTTGTTCACCATCATTCGTAACAAGCTAGGCGATAGTCGTTTGTTTACCGTGGGCATTGGTTCCGCACCCAATAGTTTTTTTATGACCAAGGCGGCGGAATTCGGTCACGGCACCTTCACCTATATTGGAAAAATAGAAGAAGTCGGCGAGAAAATGGAAGCCCTGTTTCAGAAACTTGAGAATCCAGTGCTCACCCATATCAACGTGATTCTTCCCGGCGCAGTTGAAGGAGAAATGTGGCCCAAGCGCGTGCCTGATCTTTACGCGGGCGAGCCGGTCATGCTCAGCGCCGCGTTAAACAGTACGCAAGGCGAGATCATTGTGAGTGGCAATATGGGCGCCGGGAAATGGCAGAGTACCGTATCGCTCGCGACCAATAAAATTGAAAGCGGCGTTGGCGTGCTGTGGGCGCACAAAAAAATCGGCGCCTTGATGGATGGCGCTCGCGACAATCCCGATAAAGCAAAATCCGCAGTGATCAAAGTCGCGCTCGATCATCATTTGGTCAGCAAATACACCAGCCTGGTCGCCGTAGACGTAACGCCGGCGCGGCCCACGGACGCAACGTTGAAAACCAGCGCTGCGTCCACCAACTTGCCGGAAGGCTGGAACCACGAAGCCGTGTTCGGGCAATTACCAAAAACCGCGACGGCTGCGGAGTTGAATCTGTTGGTTGGGTTGATGCTGATGTTACTTGCGGCGGGGTTTGCTTTCCGCGCCAAACGCGGTGCCAATAGTGTGTTGTAGGTCGTGTACTTAATGACCTTCGCTCAAGCTCATAACAGCAGATAACCCCAACCACGTCATTCCCGTGCAGACGGGAATCTAAGCTCCTTCACATAAGGCCACTTGGGTCCCCCCTTGCAGGGCGCGTTCGGGCTTGCATGCCCGAACCGTTTCGCAGGCGGCTTGTGCCCAAGCCGAAACCCCTGCTACACCCTACGCGGGGACGACAATTTCGAATACGTAATCCGCAATAATTGGAGACCAGAAAAGCATGATCAAACGCAACTTACTTTTGTGGATCGCAAGCTTGTTGATGGTCGCCGGCCTCTGGCAAGTCAGCCAGGGTGCATACCTCTACGCGAAGGCCCAATTCGCGCAATACTTGCTGCGCAAATCCTGGGACAAAACCATGGCCGGGGCAAAGGCCGTCAAGCCCTGGTCGTGGGCCGACACCTGGCCCGTCGCACGGCTCGAGGTGCCGCGTTTAGGTATCGATCAATTCGTGCTGGACGGAGCCAGCGGCCGTACCATGGCCTTCGGCCCCGGCCATTTGCGCGGCACGGCACGGCCCGGAGAGCAAGGAAACACGGTCTTCTCTGGCCATCGCGATACGCATTTTAAGTTTCTACAATACTTGCGGCTCGGCGATGAACTGATCGTGACAAACCAGGACGGAATGCGAGATCGCTATCGTATCAGCGATGCCTTAATTGTCGATCAAAACGACATGCGCGTGACCGTCAGTGCCGATCAGCAACAGCTCACGCTGATTACCTGTTATCCCTTTACGACCGTGATGCCGGGCGCGTCGAAGCGCTATGTCGTGGTAGCGGATTTCGTTGCCGAGCCTGAGGCGACACGTCCTTCACGCAAACGAACGCTGGCGCGTATAGAACCAGAAACCGGGCAGAGAAAAGACGCTGAGAGCCGCTTGGGTATTGGCTCTCAGCCGTAGGGCGGATCAAGCGTAGCGGATCCGCCAAACCTTTTAGAAGAATGGTGGATCCGCTATGCTTGATCCACCCTACATTTCTATTAGCTTATACCCGCGAGATGGGCTTGTTCATCGGCGTGATAGCTGGAACGCACCATTGGCCCGCAAGCTGCGTGAGCAAAACCCATCGCCTGTGCCTGCTGCTCGAAATCCTTGAACACGCCGGGATGCACATAGCGCATGACCGGGTGATGGTGTTGTGAGGGCTGCAGATACTGGCCGAGGGTAAGCATGTCGACGTCGTGGGCGCGCAAATCGCGCATCACTGCTAGGATTTCTTCGTCGGTTTCACCCAGCCCCAACATGACGCCTGACTTGGTTGGAATGTTCGGATGAACCGCTTTGAAATCTTTGAGCAACTTCAGCGAATGATGATAATCGGAACCGGGCCTCGCCTGCTGATAAAGGCGCGGCACGGTTTCCAGATTGTGGTTCATCACGTCGGGCGGACAAGTGTTGAGAATTTCCAATGCGCGATCGAGACGACCGCGAAAATCCGGCGTGAGTATTTCAATCTTTGTTTCGGGTGACAATTCGCGCACGGCGCTTATGCAATCGACAAAATGTTGCGATCCGCCGTCGCGCAGATCATCGCGATCCACGCTGGTGATGACGACATATTTCAATTTCAACGCCGCGATAGTTTCGCCCAAATGACGCGGTTCGTCTTGATCCAGTGGCTTCGGCCGGCCATGGGCCACGTCGCAAAATGGGCAACGCCGTGTGCATAAGTCGCCCATGATCATGAACGTCGCCGTGCCTTTGCTGAAACATTCGCCGATGTTGGGACAAGACGCTTCCTCACAAACCGAATGCAGATTTTTCTCGCGCAGAATGCGCTTGATCTCCTGAAAGCGCGGGCTGCTCGCGGCGCGCACGCGGATCCAATCGGGCTTGCGCTGCGGCTCGCTGGGAATAATTTTGATCGGAATGCGCGCGGTTTTCGCTGCGCCTTTTTGCTTCTCGCCGGTGATAGACACAATGGTTCCTAGCTGGAAAGTTGAGTGATGAGGCGGCTCGTGAGCGCTTCTATTACATCAGCCATGCTAGCACGAACGCCCAGGGTGGCAAGGTCAGTCACCTGCAGGCCCGCGTAGCCACAGGGATTGATGGCTGAGAACGGCGCGAGATCCATGGCGACGTTAAACGACAGGCCGTGGTAACTGCAACCGCGCCGCACGCGCAGACCCAGCGCGGCGATCTTCGCGCCCGCCACATATACGCCGGGTGCGCCCACTTTTCGTGCGGCGGTGATTTCATATTCATTCAGCGCATCGATCACCGCCTGCTCGATACGCCGCACCAGTTCACGCACGCCGATGCCGCCGCGCTTGAGGTCGTACAAAACATAAGCGACCAACTGGCCGGGGCCATGATAGGTGATTTGCCCACCGCGATCGGTCTTCACCACCGGTATCGTTGTCGCCTGAAGCAAATGTTCCGGCTTACCGGCCAATCCTTGGGTGTACACGGGCGGATGTTGCAACAACCAAATTTCGTCGTCGGTTTCCGCTGCGCGCTGCGTGGTGAAATCTTGCATTGCTTGCCACGTTGGCTCATAGTCGACCACGCCCAGACGCTTGACGAGCATACGGGTTGTGGCGAGATCTGCGTTGCTCATTACAACACCATCCTCACCATCGGATGGGCCGATAACTCGCGATACAAATCGTCGAGTTGTTTTTGCGACGTGGCGTTGATGCTGCAGGTCAAACTGAGATATTTCGCCGCGCTGCTAGAACGCATTTCCATGGTTACGCCGTTGTAATCGGGCGCATGGCGGCGCACGATTTCCAAGATCGTCTGGGCAAAATCGTCGCGCGTCAGACCCATAATTTTGATGGGAAAGTCGCAGGGAAACTGCAACAGAGATTCTTTTTCGTCCGGTTGTTCCATTGCCGAAATTACTGCCAAGTTAATTTGTAATCTTGAAACGCGCGATGCAAGCGCCGAAACACCGGGCCCGGCTTGCCGTGGCCGATGGCCTTGCCGTCAAGCTGCGTGATGGCCAACACTTCGCGCGTGCTGCTGGTGAGCAGCAACTCATCGGCGCTTTTCACTTCCAATTCGTGTATCTCGCGCACCTTTGTTGTGACCGACTGCTCGACCGCGAGTTCCAGCACAACCTCATAGGTGATCCCGGGCAAAATCAAATGATCCTTCGGTGGCGCGAGCAACGTCTCGCCCTTCACAACGAAAATATTGCTCGATGATCCTTCGGTCAAATAACCGTCACGCAGCAACACACATTCAGCGCCGCCGGCATCCATAGCCAGTTGCCGCAACATGTTCGCAGCCAGCAGCGACGTGGATTTGATATTGTTGCGCAACCAGCGTATGTCAGTGAGTGTCACCGCTCGCACGCCGTTTTGGATTTGCTCTTGCGACGGCGTACTTAATGGATTGCTAGTCATGAATACCGTCGGCGTTAATCCTTGCGGCAAGCCGAAATCTCGTTTCGCCGCGCCACGCGTGACTTGTATATAGAGCGACTGGTCATCGGTGGCATTGCGTGCGATTAGGTCGACAATGAGCTGTGACCAGGCGTCGGCGTGGTAAGGATTGTTTATCCGGATTGCACTCAAACTGTGTTGCAGCCGTTGCAAATGATTAGCGATGCGAAACGGCTTACGGCGATAAACAGGAATCACTTCATAGACGGCATCGCCAAAAATAAAGCCACGATCCAGCACGGAAATCTTTGCCTGACTCAACGGCAGGAATTCGCCGTTGAGAAAGCAAATCGTCTCGGTCATTTCATCATCAAGCGTAAGCTGTCCCAGCCGCGACGGAAGAATCCCGCGACCGGCATAGCATCAAGCGCGACCACGGTATATTCCGCAATCACTTTGTCGTCGATGGTCAATTTAACCGTTCCGACCTGTTGGCTTTTGGATAGGGGCGCGATCAACGGTTGTGTTGTGGTGAGCGTGGACTTGATACGCTCGAAATCGCTCTTCGGCAATGTCAAAAAAAGGTCATGATCGAAACCTGCTTTGACGGTTTTCTCTTGTCCTTTGTAGACTTCGAGGTCGGCGATGGATTCGCCTTGCTTGTACATGCGCTTCGAGTCGTAAAACTGGAAGCCATAATTTAATAATTTCTGACTCTCGATGGTGCGCACCGTGTCCGATTCAGTCCCCAGAACTACGGAAATCAAACGACGATCGCCGCGCTTCGCCGAAGTCACTAAACACCAGCCTGCGCTGTCGGTATGTCCCGTTTTCATGCCATCCACGGTCGGATCGAGCCACAACAGGCGATTGCGATTCGGCTGGGTAATGTTGTTGTACTTATATTCACGAGTCGAATAGATCGTGTAAAACTCGGGAAAGTCGCGAATAATCGCGGCAGCCAGCAAGCTCAAATCCTCCGCTGTCGAGTAATGTTGTGGATCGGGTAACCCGGTTGCGTTGAGAAAGTGGCTATTTTTCATGCCCAGGCGCGCGGCTTCTTTATTCATTAGCTCGGCAAATGTTTCTTCTGAACCGCCGATCGCTTCAGCCAACGTGATGCTCGCATCATTGCCCGACTGGATAATCATGCCGCGAAGCAACTCATTCACCGTCACGGGAATTTTTAGATCGATAAACATGCGTGAACCAATCGCCTTCCAGGCTTTCTCGGAAACGGGCAGCGTTTGCGTTTCGGCGAGTTTCTTCTCATTGATATTCTTGAACGCCAGGTAGGCGGTCATCAGCTTGGTCAGCGACGCGGGCTCGACTTTTCGGTCGGGATTCTGGCTGACCAAAATCGCTCCACTCTGGAAGTCGCGCAGCACAAATGATGTTGCGGCCACGTTCAACGCTCCAAAAGCGACCGGCGCTGCGGGTGGCATGGGCGCGGATGCTTCCGCTTTCGCTGCAGGTTTTGCCCCAAAGGCGAGCATGGGAAGAAAAGCCAAGACGATCAGCAGCTGATTAAGCATTGTCGTAATTTCTCAAGGAATGCAAACTGGAATTATACCGGGCGAGGACTAACGTTGCAGGGCAATTGGTTGCGAATGGGGTAGCGCAGGCAAGAAAATCAGGAATATGAAATGTTGGTGGCCTGGGGCGGAATTGAACCACCGACACAAGGATTTTCAGTCCTCTGCTCTACCAACTGAGCTACCAGGCCAAGGGCCGCAATCATACCAGAGCCGTCGCCAACCTGGCAAGCAACCCACCTTATTATTCCCGCCCTATCATTCAAACCGGAACAAATGCGCC
>JBDSJK010000416.1:0-5796 GCA_039917535.1 Burkholderiales bacterium | reverse complement strand
GGAATCAGGGCCACACTCCAGGGTTGATGGAAGTGATATCTGAACAGCCTAATCGCAATTTTCCCTTTACGTTGGATTTGCGTTGGCAAGCGCAGTAACATAGTTAATCGTTACTACCAGATTTTGCTTAATTAAAGGCGCGGAAGCAATAGCGCCAGTTGCCGTATCCATGTGATTCCATTATGCTTTTGTCTGACCATAAAAAAAGTCGTAAAGAATGTCTTATTGTGTTGGATTAGTATTAAATGCCGGCATGGTGTTCGCCTCCGATTCGCGCACCCATGCGGGTGTCGATCAAGTGTCCAGTTTCCGGAAGCTGAAAGTGTTCGAGAGCCAACGCGATCGTATGATCGTGATCCTCAGTTCGGGCAACCTGGCCATCACACAAAGCGCAATCAATCATCTCGAAAATCAAGGACGGCGCAGCGATGGCGGGCCCACCCTATGGAATGTGCAATCGCTATTCGAAATAGCCACGCTGCTAGGCGACAGCTTGCGCCAAGTGCGGCAACGTGACGTCAGCCATTTAACGCAGTCTAACGTCGATGCCAGCGCCTCTTTTATTCTCGGCGGTCAAGTGCAGGGCGAGCGGCAGCGTTTGTTTCTGATCTACAGCGAGGGCAATTTCATCGAAGCAACCGCCGAAACGCCGTTTTTCCAAATCGGCGAAACCAAGTACGGCCGTCCTATCATCGACCGCGTAATCAAACCTTCGACCAATCTTGTCGAAGCCGCGAAATGCTTGCTTGTATCCTTCGATTCGACCATGCGCAGCAATATCTCCGTCGGTCTTCCTATCGATATGCTGGTGTATCGCAACGGCAGTCTGCACGTCGGCATGCAGCAGCGCATTATGGAAAACGATCCTTATTTCAGCATGATCCATACACAATGGGGCGAGGGTTTACGCAGTCTGTTCGCGCAATTGCCCGATCCCAATTGGGATTTCATGCAACTATCACAAGGTGTTGCCAACCGCGCCGGGCACGGCGATTGATTTCCGATCCGGGTCCCTATCTGCACACCCGGTTTCGACTCGGGCTAGCACATGCTCAGTGATGTATCGACCCGAGCGCAGCGATAATTACAGTGATTAGGCCAATGATGAGATTCATGCCGATGAGCATGCGGATTTGTATCAGCGCCTTACCTGCGCCGGGCCATTCGCGTCCAGAGACGTAGCGCTTCAGACGCGCGTACCCGGCGAAGTACACATGGGCAAAAATCAGCATCATGACCACACCCAGCGCAAACATCGCATGGATCGTCCACGGCACCCGGGCGAAGCCGCCCAGCATCGCAATCATCCCTAATCCACTGCCGAGTATGAGTATCACCGCGACCCACACCCACGATAAAAATCGGCGCAACACGCCGTTCCACAACATCAACCGTTCCGGCGTTTCCAATAACTCCACGCTCGCGGGTCGCAGCGCCATGTACGAGAAAAACATGCCGCCCACCCAAACCGTCACGCCCAGTAAATGGGCCAAGATCATCCATTTCATCATCGCCTAACCTCCAAGAATTCTGTTTAAATTGCGGCACCAAATAACGCATGAACGGGCGCGAACGAGCGCCGATGCTGCGGGCACGGGCCATTGAGCTTTAGCGCCGCAAGATGCTGCGCCGTGGGGTAGCCTTTGTGACCCGCGAAACCATACTCAGGAAAATGCTCGTGCAGCGCGCGCATCTCCGCGTCCCGCGCGGTCTTTGCGAGTATGGACGCGGCGGAAATCGCGGCAACTTTGCTATCGCCTTTGACGATCGCCGTAACGGGCACATCCACCACTGGGCAATGAGTACCGTCCACCACGACTTGATCGGGCGTAATCTTGAGCGTCATTACCGCGCGGCGCATGGCGAGCAACGACGCGCGCAAAATGTTGTGTTGATCAATTTCTTCGGCACTGGCCGATGCGATCGCCCAGGCCGTCGCGCGCGACTTGATCGCGATGGCCAATCGCTCACGCTGGGCTTCGCTCAATTGTTTGGAATCCGCTAAGCCTTCGATCACGTTAGCCTTATTCAATATCACCGCCGCCGCGTAGACCGGCCCTGCAAGCGGTCCGCGGCCCGCTTCATCGACGCCGCATAAATTCGCGCACGATAACCAAGCGGCTTGGACGTCATAGAAATAGCTACGCATTATCATCTACCGCGCATGAACATGCGATCTAATTCATCAATGGTAATTTGAAACCACGTCGGGCGGCCGTGATTGCACTGATCAGCGCGGTCGATTTGTTCCATTTCGCGCAACAACGCGTTCATCTCGGGAACGGTCAGTTGCCGGTTGGCGCGCACGGCGCCGTGGCACGCCATGGTCGATAGCAGCTCATTGCGCCGCTCTGTGAGCACCCGCGACGCGCCGAATTCACGCAACTCGGCGAGCACATTTTTCACTAGTTCCGCCGCGTCCGCATCTTTAAGCAAGGCCGGGACCGAGCGCACGGCCAATGCCGTGGGCGACAGCACGCCGATGTCTAGCCCGAACTCTCCAAGTTCGTTCGTGTGTTCGCTGGCGGTGGCAATATCAAACGCGTCGGCGCTGAAAGTGACGGGGATCAACAATGGCTGAGAGGCCAGTGTGGAGCCATTCGCAGCGGCTTTTAATTTTTCATACATGACGCGTTCGTGGGCGGCGTGCATGTCGACGACGATTAATCCATGCTTATCTTGCGCGAGAATATAAATGCCGGAAAGCTGGGCCAGCGCGAACCCCAATTCAGGAATATTGGCTTGCGCAACCGTTGAACTCGCTTGCGACGGCGCAAAGCTTTCTCGTACACCGGCGAATAAAGTTTCGTAAAACGCAGCCGGTTGCGCGACGTGCAACTCACCTTGAGACAACTGAGGATTCCAGCTCGGCCGGTAATACGTTTCGCCAGCGCTAACCGCCATTGCCATCGCCTCAGGCTGCGCCAAGTTTGTTCGCGATCGCCCCAACGCTTTTTCTAGACAGTGAAACACGAAGCGATGGACTGCTTGACCATCGCGAAATCTCACTTCGGTTTTTGCCGGATGGACGTTCACGTCCACCAAGGCAGGATCGAGCGATAGAAACAGCACGTAAGCGGGATGACGATCGTGATGCAAGACGTCTTGATAGGCTTGGCGCACGGCGTGGCTGAGCAATTTGTCGCGCACGTAGCGGCCATTCACGAACAAATATTGCGCGTCTCGACCGCTGCGATTGAAGGTCGGCATGGCGGCTAAGCCCGAGAGTTGCAAGGCGCCCGCCTCCACCGAAATCACAACGGATTGCTCGTAAAATGCTTTGCCCAACATCGCGATCACGCGAGCGTCGGGATCTTGCGCGACGGCGGGCAGGCGCATGAGCTGGCGCCCGTTGTGGCTCAGGCTAAAACTCACGTCGCGGCGGCTGAGAGCAAGGCGTTTGAACGTTTCTTCACAATGACCAAACTCGGTCAATTCCGTCTTGAGAAATTTGCGCCGCGCCGGGGTGTTGTAGTAGAGATCTTCGGCGTCAATCGAGGTTCCAACGGCACGCGCCGCCGGCTTAGGCACCGCATCACCGTTGGTTTCAACACGCCATGCGTGTTCAGCGTGCTGGGCCCGGCTGGTCAGCGTAACGTTCGCGATAGACGCAATGCTGGCAAGCGCTTCACCGCGAAAACCGAGGCTCGCCACTTGCTCCAAATCTTTCAGCGATGCAATTTTACTGGTCGCGTGACGAGACAGCGCAAGCGCTAAATCGTCGCGCACAATGCCGCCGCCGTCGTCGGAGACCGCGATACGTTTCATGCCGCCCTGCCCTAGTTGCACTTCGATCGTTTTTGCACCTGCGTCGAGACTGTTTTCGATCAGTTCTTTCAGCGCGGAAGCCGGTCGCTCCACCACCTCGCCCGCGGCGATTTGGCTGATGAGTAAATCCGGTAAAAGATGAATGCGGCCCATGACTAGGCGACATTATAACGGGCTATCTCTGGGTGACGGCGCAAATCTAACTATGCAGAGAATTTTTGAGAGGTGTCTGCAGAACCAATAGCAGAGCGGCTTCCAGAGCATGCCTTGCCACGATTGGCTACACATGCGGCTTGTGGCGTGATGCCCTGTCATTCTGAGCGAAGCGAAGAATCTGCTTTTCTGCAAATTAATCAAGTGCAAAAACAGATTCTTCGCTTCGCCCAGAACGACAGGTAAGAATTTTTTGGCATCTAACTGGTGAGACTTGCCGGATCCGCTACGCTTGATCCGGCCTACAACAACATGTCAATTGCTTGCGGCGAGTTTCGATTTCGCCAGCGCGGGATTATTGCTCAGGTAACGCCGAATGCCAGCCACGATGCCATCCGCGAGCTTGGCTTGATAGGCTGCATCGGTCAGGCGCGATTCTTCTTCGGGATTGCTGATGAAGGCCGTCTCTACCAAGATGGATGGTATGTCCGGCGCTTTGAGCACAGCGAATCCGGCCTGTTCCACCATGCCGCGATGCAACGTGCCTATGCTGCCGATTTCGCGCAGTACTGCTTTGCCTAGTCGCAGGCTGTCGTTGATAGTCGCGGTTTGCGATAGGTCGAGCAAGGTGCGCGCAAGGTAGGGATCTTTTTGCTTGAGGTTGACGCCGCCGATCAAGTCAGCGGCGTTTTCCTGCTTCGCGAGCCAGCGTGCAGCGGTCGAGGTCGCACCCCGTTCCGACAGCGCAAACACCGAAGAACCGCGCGCATCCGGGCGAATAAAAGCATCGGCATGAATCGAGACAAATAGATCCGCCTGCACGCGGCGCGCTTTCTCCACGCGCTGACCCAATGGGATAAAGTAATCGCCTTCGCGCGTCAACACGGCGCGCATATTGGGTTCGTTGTCGATTTTATTTTTTAGCGCGAGCGCGATGGCAAGCGTAATATTTTTTTCGTAACTGCCACGCGCGCCTCGGGCCCCGGGGTCTTCGCCGCCGTGACCCGCATCGATCACGATGGTGACGAGGCGATTCGGGTCGGGCCGCATTTTTACGGGTATGGGTCTCCTGTTAGGCTCTAGCGCGGCATTGTTAACGGGTGGCGGTACCCAATCCTTTGCTTGGGTTTCAACTTCCTTCGGTGGCTCAATTTTGCTTGGCTCAGCGGCCGTACTCACTGGATCCGCGCTCTGTCCGTCCTTGCCAAGGAGCAATAACAGTGGATCGGGCGCGACGGTCGGATTGATATCCATCACCAAGCGATAGCCGTATTCACCGACCGGCGGTGTCACGAAGATATTGGGCTTCGCTTCAGTCTTGAGATCGAACACAAGCCGCACGCTGGTCGGCTTAAATTTGCCGACGCGCACCAGCTTGATGTACGGATCGTCCATCACGACCTTGCCTGACAGGCTCACCAGCGTGTCGTCCAGATCGGCCTCCACATCGAGAACCAGACGATCGGGATTTTTCAGCACGAATGAATTGTGCTTCAGTGGCTGCTTCGATTCCAAGGTCACACGAGTGTATTCGGGTGCTGGCCATATGCGTACTGAAGACACCACTGGCGCTGCGAAAACCGGCGCGCTGATCGGCAAGCAACACAGAAAAAAGAAATGTCGCAGCAATTTCATACGCTGTGGGCTAGCCATGCCGCGTGCAATTTTTTCAGATCAATTTTTGCCGAGGTGATCGTCACGCTGCGGCCTTCGTCATGCACGCTGAGGTGGATGTTGACATCTGCAGAGGGTAACAAATTTTCGGCACGCTCGGGCCATTCGACCAGGCAAATGTTGTCTGCGCTGAAGATTTCGTTAAAGCCCGCATCCAGCCATTCTCGCTCATCTTTGAATCTATATAAATCAAAAAGATAC
>JBDSJK010000415.1:0-4012 GCA_039917535.1 Burkholderiales bacterium | reverse complement strand
CTTGATTGTCAACGGCCCCGAGGTCGTAGCCCAAGCCGAAATATCCCAGCGCCGCATCCGCCGAGGACGCTGGTCCAGACAGGTGCAGTGCGTGTCACGGCTACGCCGTCACAGCTGATGCGATCGCGCTACAGCCCGCTTCCGGTCACAAATTCACGGATCACGGTGCGGATGATGATCTTGATATCCAGCAAGACGCTGAAGTTCTGGATGTAGGCAAGATCATGATCCACCCGTGCGCGTGCGACGTCTGAATCGGTCGTCGGTCCACGCAGGCCATTGGCTTGCGCCCAACCCGAAATGCCCGGCCGCATCACGTGGCGGGCATGATAGTATGGCACCACAGTTTCATAGGGTTCACCCGAGGCCAGCATTCCGATTGGGTGCGGACGCGGTCCGATCAGGCTCATGTCACCCTTGATCACATTGAGCAATTGCGGCAGCTCGTCGATGCTCGTGCGGCGGATGAACCGGCCAAACGGGGTAATCCGGCTGTCGCCAGCGCGCGTCTGCTGCACGCCGCTGGCGTCTCCAAGCTCAGTATGCATCGAGCGGAACTTATAGACCGAGATGACAGCCCCATTTAGGCCGTCGCGATCTTGCCGGAACAGCGCCGGCCCCTTACTGGTCGCCCGGATGATGATGGCCGTGGCCAACAAAAATGGACCAAGCGCCAATAGAGCGGCCAGGCCCAGAATGATATCCATCGCGCGCTTGAGCACCAGGTGAACAACGCGTCGGCCAGATATCTCGGGAGCGACCGGCATGCCCCGTAAAAACGTCACCGGCAAACCGCTGCAGGAGCGAACTGCAATCGCTGCGGTATCAACTTCAGCGGCGGTTGGTGCCACAAAAGTATAGTCCTTCAATCCTGTCCCGCGCTCAGCCAAATCGTCTGCGTTGTCGCTGCTCAATGCTACAAAACTCTGCATCGTCACTCGCCTCGCACACGCTGAAACTGCTACGCCACTTGCGTTAAACCAAGATTATCAAAATGTTAAGAAATGCCAATAGGTAAAGCGAATTCACTTGATATTCAGGTTAACGTCATCCGTCACTCCTAGCACTATTCACCCTGCAACGGCCCAATCGAAGATTAAATTTCCGCGGCAGGCAGTGCGGTGAAATTGATTTCCAATTACAGCGACACGGTGCTCGCTGCACGCATGGTCGTCATCTGACGGTGGCCCACCAATCGCGCGACCACCAAGCCGCAATTCAGAAGGAAGTCAACGACCAAGGAAGATACCGCACGAACCGGCTGGAAGGATCACGTTGGCGGGACTATTGCTGCTTATCGCAATATCTTCCGGCGGGCCGGCAGTGCAAAAAAAAACGGGGACCACCGGCCCCCGTTTCAACGTCCATCGCTACGGTCCGGACGTTATGAATTGATCAAGCAGCGCTACCCTGCGGACCAGGGACCGTCGGTACGACAGGGGCTGGAACAATCGGCGAGCCAGCACCAGGGCCTGGAACAATCGGGGTGACCGGAACGGGGGCCGGACCGATAGCTCCGGTTGCGATGTTGCAGGAAGCAAGCGCATCGGTCAGCGCCGCAGTATTCGTACGCACGCCAGCCCTGATAATTTGCACGATCGGCGGGTACTCACCCGCCTGCAACGCGCAAAGAGCGATAGCGCACTCGGCCCCGCCATCTACAAGGGCAGTGTCAGAGCACGCG
Source organism: Burkholderiales bacterium (assembly GCA_039917535.1). Lineage (GTDB taxonomy): Bacteria > Pseudomonadota > Gammaproteobacteria > Burkholderiales > JALYOK01 > JBDSJK01. The sequence goes on along the minus strand of JBDSJK010000415.1, from coordinate 2,328 downwards.
TTGATAGCTGCGGTTTGAGTGCCGCTGAAGGTCTGCGCCGACGCACCGAACGTCGATCCAAACATCGCTGCAACAGTCAGAGCGCCTACGGCGAAAACCTTGATCATTATAGAAACTCCATGTTCCATTCGACGATATGCCTAGGACCTCTTGATCGCCGCTGTCAACGCAAAGCCCAATTGATCGAGGTTTAGAGTAAATTTACCTTAGGATCAACCCCCTCAATCGGTCCCGATGATGTACTGGCCAAGACGATGACTCACGCTATTCACGCGATTACTGCAAATACGCCCCATTTCCCAACATCCCGGCATGGCGCCTTGCCACCCAGCATAGCTGCCATGCAAAAAAAAGGCCCTCGTCCATGCGAGGGCCCTCCGTTTTGAGAGTACGCGATGACTAGCCGGCAGCCCACACGCGAGGGTCACGGGTCGAGATGGTCCGGATCCGGTAGCCGGTGCTGCCCAGAGAGCGAACATCGGCCCGCAGATTGTCCAGCACGAAGTCCCCGCGGGTGGTCTTGACCACCAGGATCGCATGAGGTTCGCCACGGCGCGTGGTGGTGGTGGCAATCCGCAGCGCGCCGGCCGGGATGCCCTTGCGGATCAGCGCCGCGCGCTTGGTCAGGGCATAATCTTCACAATCGCCGCTCGAAGCGCCGACCGTCCAGGTATCGCGGCCGGTGTCGTGGCGCGGGTAGATCGAACTGTTGACGCGGGTGTTGATGGCCTGCAGAACGCCTAGCAGATCAGGGCTCATCGCCACGGTGCTGACGCTGTCAGCGCGGCACTGCGAACCGTGCCCCCGGCAGAATACCAGCATGCCGACCGGCGGCAGGACGGCGACTTGGAAGGTGTCGAACTTGTTCTGCACGTGAGTGGGAGCAACACCGATCGCCATGGCCGGTACAGCCTGGAAGACGGCGACCGCAAGAGCCGCGCCGAAGACAAACTTCGCAAATTTCGTATTCATTTGAGCCATCCCCTGATGAGTTGATGCTCAGGAGGATGCGCGCCAGAAATTGCTGCCGAACTCGAAAATTCGGTACAATTTTATTCAAATGCCGGAATTCCGGTTCCGGCTGTTCAAGCCTGTTAGCGATCTGGCCAGAGCGGCAGGTTGAAACCGGTGGCGCAATTGGCATCGAACTCGTCTCAAACACGCATTAAAAGCTGTCAATCGAGGCGCGAGGCCTGCGCTATGGCGCGATCGGCCGCAGCACGATGTCCTCGGCACTCAACGACTTGCGCCCGCGATCCTGACTGAGCTCGCGCTCGTCGTGCTTGCACCGGTGTCCGAATTTTCGGTCATTTGGTCCATCGACATGGCCGCCAAATCGGCACCGTGGAAATCCTGTTAGCGTGCATTCGCGCGGCGTTTGCAGGCTCGATGCCTTGAAATTCCGATCGGGAGATTGGCGACGAACTCGGCCCTTCGCTGGCGAGATGACGAAGACGTCGTTCGGCTTCCGATTAGCCCGGTGGGACGACCAGTTGGCAGACGGTACCCTCTCACTCCTCAAAGGTGGGGTTCCGCGACGCAGCGGAGCCTTTTGCAGCCGTCCAGCAAAGTGCGGGCCTTCCCTTCGCAGAAATCGACGAGGCCTGGAGGCACAGAACGAATGTTCCCGTGGTTTGGGACAATTCGAGCACCATGGTTCACTGCGGCAGCGAAGCGCGCTGTTGGAGGACGACCTCTCAAGATGGCGAGGGCCCTGAGTTTCGCGGCTGTATTGACGGGGACGGAACTATCGGCCCCAATCGTCAAAAAACACCTCGGTGGGTTGGACATCCTCATTCTCGCTCGTCGATGCATTAGGCTGCGACGCGAAGGTCGTCAGACTAACTTGGCCGGGCAGCGTTTCCGCCGTCTTCAAGTCAGAAACATCCGACCTTCCCACCAACCTTTCCAGCTGTTCTCGCGCGAGATTCAGAAGAGCAGCGCCCAGCGTGGCCACCACTCGCGATGCCCTGTGGAGGACGACCATCGCGCGACGTCTGTTCTTTCGCGGCAATCCTGAGGTGAAGAAGCCCGCCAGGTGAATTGTCTCACTCACCCGACCACCGACTTTTTTCGCTGCTTGCTCTCCCGCCATTTTCTGCAGTTTGACAGACGGTTCGGGATCCTCCGATGGCACCAGCCTTATGGCGGCCTCGAAGACGCCCGGCGCAGTTTGCACAACCGCAAAAGGCTGCAGGCCTTGCGCATCCAGCGCGCAGACTTGCTCACTGCCCAGCTCGGCGAGGACAATGATGCGGCGGTCAATTGGCTCGGCGCGAACCGCTGAACCGAACCGCACCCCCTCTAACATTAGCCGCAGTGCCGCCG
>JBDSJK010000414.1:0-6318 GCA_039917535.1 Burkholderiales bacterium | reverse complement strand
GCCACCTGGTCGCTGTTGTTCGATCATCGTTTCGGCCCCATTAATCAAATCATCGGTTGGCTCGCCGGGAAAGAACAAGTGTTGTTGTGGACCATCAATCCGGATCTGGTTTACCCGGCTATCCTGGCGGCGGAAGTGTGGCAGTGGACGCCGTTCATGTTTTTGCTGCTTTTGGCGGCGTTGTCAAACGTCGATAAATCGCAACTGGAAGCCGCGTCCATCGACGGCGCAGGCTATTGGCAAACGTTCCGCAAAATTGTGCTGCCGGCGATCTGGCCGGTGATGGCGATCGCGCTGCTGATACGCGGCCTGGATTTATTTCGCTTGTTCGACATTGTCTGGGCGCTGACTAAGGGCGGCCCAGGCACCAGCACGGAAACCATTTCGATTTTCACCTACGTGCAGGGCTTTCAGCAATTCGAGAGTAGTTATACGGCAGCGGTGTCGCTGTTGATCGTCATCTTGCTCACGGTCGTAATCACCTGGTTGTTGAAACGCATGGAGATCACCCGATGAAGACGGAGTACGGCAAACGCGCGTGGAAACGAACTTTCGTCGCAGCGCTGATCACGCTAGTGTTTCTGTTCCCGATCTATTGGCTGTTCATGATCTCTTTCAAAACGGCCGAAGAGATTTATTCGTCTCCGCCGACATGGGTGCCCGCGGCGATTCAGTGGAGCAATTACGCCGTGCTGTTCAAGGACGGCGACGCCAAGACCGTATGGAACAGCATTGTGGTCTCGGGGATTAGTACCGTCCTGGCGATGTTTCTTGGCACCATTGCGGCCTACACCCTGGCGCGCTTTAAGACGGGCGGTGAACATCTCGACAACTGGATTATTTCGCAACGCATGATTCCGCCCATCGCCGTGGTGTTTCCAATTTTTCTGATGTTTGTGTGGATCGGCAAGCTGGGTTTGCAAATGATCGACACCTACCATGGTTTGATCCTGCTCTACACGGCGTTTAATTTGCCTTACGTGATCTGGATGATGAAGGGCTACATTCAAGACATTCCCAAGGCATTGGAAGAATCCGCGCTGGTAGACGGCTGCACGCGCTGGCAAGTCATTGGCAAGGTGGTGTTTCCCATGTGTCGCGCAGGCCTGTTTGCGACGGCTATTTTCACTTTTGTGTTCGCCTGGAACGATTTTTTGTTTGCGCTTGTTCTGACGCGGACCGAGGTCACCACTTACACGGTGCAAGTCACCCATTATTTCGGCGGTCAATCCAACTTCTGGTCCAAGATCGCGGCAATGAGTGTGCTCGGTACCGTGCCGGTTTTTATTGCCGTGACGTTTATGCAGCGTTATCTAGTACGCGGGATCTCCCTGGGCGCGGTAAAAGGCTAATCCATGGCTGATCTAAAAATAACAGGTTTGCACAAATACTACGGCGACAATCACGTCGTGAAGGGCATCGATCTGGAAATTCCCACGGGGGAATTTGCCGTGCTGGTGGGTCAGTCGGGTTGTGGGAAAAGTACTTTGCTGCGTACCATTGCCGGTTTGGAAGACGTCGGCGAAGGAACCATTGAAATAGCTGGCCGGGTGGTCAATAACGTTCCGCCGAAAGATCGCGACATCGCGATGGTGTTTCAGAACTATGCGCTATACCCCTATATGACGGTGTACGACAACGTGGCGTTTGGCCTGCGGGTGCGAAAAACGCCAGCCCACGAAATTGACGCCAAAGTAAAGCACGCAGCGGAGATGCTTGCCATCGGCCACTTGCTGAAGCGCTATCCGCGCCAGCTTTCCGGTGGCCAGTTACAGCGCGTAGCCATCGGCCGCGCCGTCGTGCGTAACGCGCGGCTGTATTTGTTTGACGAGCCGTTGTCCAACCTCGATGCCCAACTGCGCGACGAGATGCGTGGTGAGATCAAGCGCTTGCATCATGAGCTCGGCAAAACCATGATCTACGTTACCCACGACCAAATCGAAGCCATGACGTTAGCCGATCGCATCGTATTAATGCGCGAAGGCCAAATCGAGCAGCAGGGCGCACCGCTGGATTTATTTGAGCGCCCGGCGACGAAATATGTCGCGGGTTTTCTCGGCTCGCCGGCGATGAATTTTATTCCAGGTACGTTGGTCAGCGACGGTAACGGCAGCGCGGTCAGTCTGCCGGACAATATCTTGCTGCCCATTCCGGCCGGGCGTTACACGGATATCCAGGCGAATACCGGACGCCCGGTCATTCTCGGCATACGGCCCGAGCACATGAGTAGGCGCGGCGCGAATCGGCCCGGCTTGGCGGACATTTCCGCGCAGGTCGAACTGGTACAGCCGACCGGGTCGCGTACCTACGCGGAGTTCAAGCTCGGCGGCGTCATGGTGGTGGCGGAGTTGGAGGCGCACGACGTGCAGCGTGCGGGCGAACAAATAGCTCTCAGCATTGACATGAATCGCGCAATTTTAATTGATCCCAAAACCGAAACAGTAATTTAACGACAGGGGAATACCATGGTGATGACAACTCCTTCTCGTGCCGTCAAATTAACCGGCACCGACCAGCCCGATGTGACCGGCCAAATCTTGACCGCCGGGCCTATGAGCGTTGAATTCGATAACGGCAATTTGCGTTATATCAAACTTAACGGTGTGGAAGTGCTGCGCGGGATTGCGTTTCTAGTGCGTGACGAAAACTGGGGAACCTACACGCCGGCGCTGACTAATCTCAAAGTCGAGCAGCGAAAAGATGGATTTTCCGTTGCGTACCACGCCGTATGTAGCCGATTCGGTCAGCAGATTTCGTATGGCGCCAGCATTATCGGCAAGAACAACGGCGATTTGGCGTTTCGTGCCACGGCGAAAGCGAAAACAAAATTTCTGACCAATCGCACGGGTTTTGTTGTGCTGCATCCGCTCAAGGGTGTTGTTGGCAGCGCAGTGAAGGTCGAGCATGTCGACGGCACGATGACGCACGATAAGTTTCCCGAGCAGGTCAATCCCGATTGTCCTTTTCGCAACATTCGCGCGCTATCCCACGAGGTGCTGCCTGGCGTTTGGCTGCGTTGCCTGATGGAGGGCGATGCCTACGAGATGGAGGATCATCGCAACTGGACCGACGCCTCATTCAAAACCTACATTCGGCCCCTCGCCAAACCTTGGCCGTATACCTTGGCGGCGGGGGAAGTGTTGCAGCAGTCCGTTACCTTGAGTTTTTCTGGCGCACTACCGAAGGTGATTCGCTCCGGCAGAGCTAGCGTCACGCAGATCAAAGTCGGCGACGTAACGGAGCACTTCATGCCTCCGGTCGGGCTAGGCGTTCCGGCAGAAGAAGTCGAGCATGCGCTGGCGCAGGTTGATTTGGTGAAGTCTCTCGCGCCCAAGTTTCTGGTTTGTTTTTTTGATCCTCGCCAGAAACATGGCGTGATTGAACTCACAAAATATCGCATCCTGAGCGAAAAAGTTCGCGCCGAGGTCGTGCTGGAAATTGTCGTGCAAAGTTTGAACGATGTCGCAGGCGAGTTGGCTCATGTCGCGCACTCTGTTGGCCAGGCGGGATTGAAGCTAGCAGCCGTAGCCGTATGTCCGGTTGGGCATCTCAAATCTGTTTTGCCCGGTGGGATTTATCCGCCCACACCGGACTTGGCCGAGTTATACAATGCCGCGCGCGCCGCTTTTCCTGGCATCAAAATCGGCGGCGGCATGTTCTCGTTTTTTACCGAGCTCAATCGCAAGCGTCCACCGGCTGCAGGCTTGGATTACATCACTAATACGACCAGCCCCATCGTCCACGCCGCTGATGATCGCTCGGTCATGGAAACGTTGGCAGCATTGCCGTGGCAGATTCAAACCGCACAAGCGTTTTCTGGTGGCACGCCGCATCGAGTTGGGCCCAGCGGCATCGGCGCGCGTGATAATCCCCACGGTGCGGCGGCATCGGAAAATCCTAGCAATTTACGTGTCTGTTTGGCGAAGATGGATCCGCGTCAGCGTGGACTTTTTTCTGCGGCGTGGACGCTGGGTTACGTCGCTACGCTTGCCCGCGCCGGCGTCGCCGCTATCAGCATGGCTGCACCAACCGGACCGCTGGGCGTGATCTATCGCGAAGCGGAATTCACGCAACCCTTTTACGACGATCTGGAAGGTTCGGCGGTTTACCCCGTCTTTCACACGCTCAGCGCACTTGCGGCCGCGTCGGGCAATCGGTTGTTGGACGTGCAGAGCTCCGATTCCGCCAAAGTCATTTGCCTAGGCTGGGCTATCAAAAACGACAGAGTGCTGATGGTGGCGAATCTCAGCGCCGATGAACAAGTGGTCGACATCCCCGCCGTGCCCGCGCACGCGACTATTGGCGTATTGGACGAAGACAGCTTTATTGCTGCAACCACCAAGCCCAAGCTGTTCCGCCAGGTGGGACGGCTGCTTGGCGATAGCAAGCAAATAACGTTGCGCGCTTACGCTGTTGCTTACCTGGCTTTCAATTAATTTGCTTAAGTTGTTACTGTCATCGTGTACAAATTCGGACGCGATCTGAGAGTCACTGCAAGATTTGATCACCACACTTGTGGGTTGTTGTGTCTCCGAACGGCCGATTTTGTTGAAAAACCCTGTAGAAATTCGCAACGATTTCACGTTAGTGATGTCGAAGTTATGTGAGGTAAACAGGGGGAGATAATCGAAATGATGGGACGTCAAACAGGTGAGCAAGCCGCGCTGTTTTATTCGTTCAATCTAGACCAACACATTCCGAGTAATCATCTGTTACGCGACATTGATCGCGTACTCGATTTAAGCGATTTGCATCAGTATCTCGCCCCCTACTATAGCCAGACCGGACGGCCTTCCATTGACCCCGCGTTGATGATTCGAATGTTGTTAATCGGTTACTGCTTTGGCATTCGCTCCGAACGGCGGCTGTGCGAAGAAGTCCATCTCAATCTCGCCTATCGTTGGTTTTGTCGCTTAGGGTTGCAAGACCCTGTGCCCGATCATTCCAGTTTTTCCAAAAACCGGCACGGCCGCTTTCGCGACAGTGAAACATTCCGGCATCTATTTGAGGGCACCATACGTCGCGGCATGCAAGAAGGCTTAATCAAGGGCGAAGGATTCGCAATCGATGCGAGTCTTATTAAAGCTGATGCGAATCGCCAACGCGCGGTACCTGGCGGCGAGGTAGTCGATTGGCAGGATCCCAAACGGGCGACGCGCGCGGTACGTGAATATGTCGATGGTCTGGAAGCAGTGAATCCAGCCGATCCGGTACCGAAGTCGATTTCACTAACGGACCCATGCGCCCGTTGGACCGCGCGCGAGGGCCCGGCGTTCTTTGCTTATTCCACCAACTATTTAATAGATTTACACCTTGGCATGATTGTGGACGTTCAAGCCAGCCCGGCTACTCTTGGCGAAGAAGTGAAGACCACCCGCGTGATGCTGGATCGCGTTGAAGGGTGCTTTGATATGAAACCGCAGCGACTGGTTGGCGATACGGCCTACGGTACCGGCGCACTGTTGGGTTGGTTAGTCGATGACAAGCAGATTGCGCCGCACATCCCGGTGTGGGATAAATCAGAACGCGACGACGGAACCTTCGGCCGATCCGCTTTTACCTTCGACGCTGCGCACAACTGCTACGTCTGCCCCGCTGGCAAATTGCTTACCCCCGCCTGGCGTAGTAAACAGAAGAACCGCTTTCGCTATCGAGCCAGTCTATTGGACTGCCAAGCTTGCCCACTTAAAACCCAATGCTGCCCGAATATGCCACAGCGCAACATCGATCGCAGCCCGCACGAAGCGGCTCGTGATGTGGCGCGAACCATCGCCAAAACGGATGCTTATAAACAATCGCGTAATGATCGCAAGAAAGTGGAAATGCTGTTTGCTCATCTGAAACGGATTCTCAAGTTCGATCGATTGCGACTGCGCGGGCCGAAGGGCGCGCAAGACGAGTTTCTACTGGCAGCAACGGTACAAAACCTAAGACGAATGGCAAAGCAGCTTGCTCAAGCGCCGCCAAAAACGCAATTCGCTATCACCTAAAAACGTATTGAAGCCACATAAAGAAACTAAAACAATAAAAACCAACGCAACGCCACGAAAACTAAAAATCAGCGCACCAACGTACATCACTCCCGCTCAATCTACTTAAAAAATTCATCGCGTTTTTCAACAAAATCGGCCGTATATCGGCATTCGATATTGCCAGCCCTGGTCCGAATGCAGAATCGGTTTGTCAAACGGCTTTAACCGCGCAAATGCTTTCTTCAGCATCGCGCTGACCATATTGAACAATGGGCGCTTCGAAATCTCGTGTGCGATGATCTCACCGTTATGGAGATCCAGGACTGGGGACAGATAGAGCTTCTGG
>JBDSJK010000413.1:0-3299 GCA_039917535.1 Burkholderiales bacterium | reverse complement strand
GTAACGCTCGGTGATCAGGTTTTCGAGGTGATAGAGCTTGCGCACCGGGATGATGATGTTGAGCACCATCGCGAAGCCCGAGTAGATCGCGCCGGCCACGAAATAGGGCGGGAAGATGGAGGGCAATCGCATTGCAATAGGCTACCAGGTCGAGGTGGACGAACAATTCAAACGCCATTGAACAGCGCATCGATTCAGCGCAGAGTGCCGCAGGTAAGCTATTTATCCAACTCGGCGATGATCTTGGAACTTAATGCGGGTTCACAGGTCTTTTAAGTAGCGCACGTGGTTCCTAGCAGTTTTGCTTTCCAGTTATACTGTTGCCAGGTGGTCGAAGGCGGTGTGCCGTGCAGTTTGCACGTGAGCAGTTTCGTACGCCGCAACAGCGGTCCAATAATGATACCCAGGGAGTAGCTGAGCGTGAGTGATCGCGAAATCGATCATCTGCTGGTGCAGCGCGCGCAGAAAGGTGACAAGCGCGCGTTTGAAATGCTTGTCGTTAAATACCAGCGTAAGTTGGCCCGGTTGCTTGGGCGTTTAGTACGCGATCAAGCCGAGGTGGAAGACGTGACCCAAGAAGCGTTTATCAAGGCCTATCGGGCATTGCCTTCGTTTCGTGGCGATAGTGCGTTTTACACCTGGTTGTATCGTATCGGTATCAACACGGCGAAGAATTACTTAGTGTCATCAGGTCGGCGTCCTCCGACGGTGACGACCTACGATAACGACGAGGCTGAAGGGTTTGAGGATGGCGATCAGTTGCGTGACACTAACACGCCGGAAAATGAACTTGCCACGAAGCAGCTCGCCGAAACCGTGAATGCGGCGGTGGCGGCTTTGCCAGAGGAATTGCGTACAGCGATCACCCTGCGCGAGATTGAAGGTTTGAGTTACGAAGAAATTGCGGAAATTATGAATTGCCCGATCGGCACCGTGCGTTCAAGAATTTTCCGGGCACGTGAGGCGATTGCCGAGAAACTGAGGCCCCAGTTGGGCACTGCAAAAGATAGGAGATGGTAGGATGACCCAAGAAATATCGGCCTTAATGGACGGCGAATTAAGCAAGACTGAAACTGAGCGAACGATCAAGGCACTGCGCGACGATGAGTCCTTAGGCTCGGCGTGGCGTGGCTACCACCTTATCGGCGATGCGTTGCGCGCGGAGCATTATGAACGGCCCGGTCTTGAATCGCGTATCTTGACTCGGTTGCAGCAAGAGCCGACGGTGCTTGCTCCACGCCGCTTGGTTCCAACGCAGATCTTACCGCGCATTGCGCTGGTCGCCGCCGCATCCATCGCAACGATTTCAGTGGTTGCGTGGTTGGCATTTATTCAAGAGCCGGCTAAGCAACCGCAGGTAGTGCAGGCGCCAACCACGCTGGCTCTGCAGCCCGCGTCGGTAAGCCACGTCGAACCTTACCTATACGCCCATAAAGAATTTTCGGCCGCGCCCGATGGTTTAATACCCGCAGGATTTGGCCAGGTACGGGAACAGGATCCGCCGCGATGAAATCCGTGGGGCTACGGATACTGGGTTGCTCGCTGTTGTTCGGTGCTGCCGGTGTGTTTGCGGAAAGCGCCAACGACGGCATGACTTGGTTGGCGAAAATGGCCAGCGCAGCGCGCCAACTCAATTACGCCGGAACCTTTGTCTATCGCTACGGCAGTTTTTCCGAGAGCTCGCGCATTCGCCATCTTGCCGACGAGATCGGCGAGTTGGAAAAAATTGAATCCCTAGACGGGCCTGTCCGCGAAATTATTCGCAACAAGGATGAGGTTTGGTTTTATCTGCCCGATATTAAAACCGTTAAAATTGATCGCGCCCAAACTCGCCGATTTTTCCCTGCCTTGATCGCTGATCCGGTTCAATCCTTCAGCGAGGGTTATGGCATCAAGGTGCTGGGCAAAGATCGGGTTGCGGGGCGCGACTGCCGCTTATTGGCCTTGGAGCCTAAAGACTTATTTCGCTACGGGTACAATCTGTGCGCCGACATTGAATCCGGGCTGCTGCTTCGAGCCAGCATGGTAAACGGCCAGAACGAAGTGTTGGAGCAGTTTGGCTTTAGTGACGTCAAGATCGGCCAGTTTATTCCGCGCGACACCTTGAAATCAAACTTTTCCAATGAGAACTGGCTGCGTCAGAATCCGCCCGTAGTGGAATTGTCCGGTTGGGAGGTGAAGGAGTTGCCGCCGGGGTTTCGAAAAGTGATGGAACTCAAGCGGCGCATGGCCAGCAAGGCCGACCCTGTTACCCACTTGTTGTTCTCCGACGGACTGACCGCCGTCTCGGTCTTTGTCGAACTTCGGCAGGGCGTGCCAAAAGCGACAGCCCGCCCGACGCAACAAGGGCCAGTGAGTTACTACAGTCGCCAGATCCCCAATTATAATATTGTGGTTCTCGGGGAAGTTCCGGCTGCCGCAGTGCTTCAAATCGCGAATTCGGTCTTTAAGCCGTAGTCGGAATCGTAGCCTCTGTTGTACTAAAAATAATTATGAAACTCGAACGTCATTGAGAGGGATAGGAAAGATCGCATGAATAAATTTTTGTTGTCAATGATTCTGATTTTAGGTTGGATAGGCGCAGCATCGGCAAAAGAACTGCCGGATTTTGCTGACCTAGTCGACAAACATGGCGCCGAAGTCGTCAACGTCAGTACCACCTCTACGGTCAAGAGCCCGCAAGCGGCGGCGCCGAATGTCCCGGAAGATGATCCCATGTTCGATTTTTTCCGCCGTTTCACCCCGCAGCCCATGCCACGCGGTGAAGAAGGCAATTCATTGGGATCTGGATTCATCGTCAGTGCCGATGGTTACATCTTGACCAATGCCCACGTCGTGGCAGCGGGTGATGAGATCACCGTCACGCTAAACGACAAACGGGAATTTAAAGCAAAAGTCATCGGCTCCGACAAGCGCACCGATGTCGCGCTGATCAAGATAGACGCGACCAACTTGCCCAAGGTGGTACAAGGCGATCCGAACAAATTGCGGGTAGGTGAATGGGTACTGGCGATTGGTTCGCCGTTTGGCTTCGATAACACCGTCACCGCGGGTATTGTCAGCGCGAAGGGTCGTTCCTTACCGCAGGAAAATTATGTCCCTTTCATCCAAACAGACGTTGCCATTAATCCCGGTAACTCCGGCGGCCCGCTGTACAACTTAAACGGTGAAGTGGTCGGCATTAATTCCCAAATTTACAGCCGTACCGGTGGATTCATGGGCCTCTCGTTCGCGATTCCCATTGATGTCGCTATGGATATTGCCAACCAACTTAAGAATGGCGGAAAGGTAACCCGTGG
>JBDSJK010000412.1:0-8642 GCA_039917535.1 Burkholderiales bacterium | reverse complement strand
GACACGACGCATGGCAGTCCATAGTGTTGCGTCACATTTTTCACATGGCGTTCCAAATTGGTCATGCCGCGTTCCAGTGCGCCGAGGTCTTCCGTGTTTAGATTTTTCAAGTCCACGCCGCCGTGATATTTCAGCGCGCGTATGGTCGCCACAATCACGCAGGCGTCGGGTCGCAGGCCCGACTTGCGGCACTTGATGTCGACAAATTTTTCAGCACCCAGGTCGGCCCCGAAACCCGCTTCCGTCACGACGTAATCGCCCAACTTTAGCGCCGCTTGGGTAGCGATCACGCTGTTGCAGCCGTGAGCGATATTGGCGAACGGGCCGCCGTGAATAAAGGCGGGATTATTTTCCAAGGTCTGAGCCAGATTGGGTTTCAGTGCGTCCTTCAACAATACCGTCATGGCGCCATGAGTATTCAAGTCGCGCGCACGAACGGGCTTTTGCTCTTTCGTATAACCAACCACGATATTGCCCAGCCGCTCCTTCAAATCCTGAATGGATATGGCCAAGCAGAAAACGGCCATGACTTCCGACGCTACCACAATATCAAAACCATCCTCACGCGGATACCCGTTGCCCGGCCCGCCGAGGGACACCACGATGTCGCGCAGGGCTCGATCATTCATGTCGACCACGCGCTTCCAGGTGATGCGCCGCACGTCGATGTTGAGCGCGTTGCCGTGATGGATGTGATTGTCCAACATCGCGGCGAGCAAATTATTCGCCAAGGCGATGGCGCTGAAGTCGCCGGTGAAATGCAGATTGATGTCTTCCATCGGCACCACTTGGGCGTAACCGCCACCCGCCGCCCCGCCCTTCATGCCAAACACCGGACCCAAACTGGGTTCACGCAAACAGATCACGGTTTTTTTTCCGATCCGATTGAGCGCATCGCCCAAACCCACCGTCGTGGTCGTCTTACCTTCGCCCGCAGGCGTGGGACTGATCGCTGTCACCAGAATCAGCTTACCGTTTGGGCGATTCTTGAGTGAATCAAGATAATCCAGCGACACCTTGGCTTTGTAATGGCCGTAGGGCTCGAGATGATCTTCAGGTATGCCGAGCTTATCTTTGGCGAGTTCTACAACGCGGCGGAGTGCCGCCTTTTGGGCGATTTCGATATCGGAGGGCATGGCGGAAGTGAAAGCTGAGGGTGAGTAATCCACGATTTTACCGGAAACATCGGCGTGAGAAAAACCTAGCAGGTTACTATAAGACTCTACTATGTCATTGTGAGAAGCGTAGCGATGAAGAATCTGCTTTTGCAGTGGTTAACTCACCAAAAGAAGCAGATTCTTCGCTACGCTCAGATTGACAGTTGTTCGTTGGACGCCGACTTTTTCAGCAGCCGGAATAACGCTAACTCAGAAAATCCATCACAACCTTATTGAACTTCTCTGGATTCTCCAAGAACATGAAATGCCCCCCACCCTCCTCCGCCGCAAAGACTTCCAACTTGGAACCCTTGATCTGCTTGGCGATCCACTCTTGTGACTTGAGCGGAAAAAAGCTGGCCTTGCCCGTGACAACCAGCGTGGGTTTGTTGATAAGCGGAATCACATCGCGCCAATCCTGGGTGCAATGATTCACCAGCAAATCGGCGGCATGTTTGCGCGGAAATTTTAGATTTTCCGCCAGCGCCCACTTGCGTTGCTCATCGGGAAACGCCTTGGTGAAAAAAAGGCCATCCGGCGCAAAAAAACTCTCTGTCGTCTTCACGCCGTCTGGCCCGCTAAGCCCTGCCGCTAGACCGTACAACGTAGGCGCGTCAAAAATCGCGCCCGCTTCCGCCTTCTGCTCGTCGCTCCAGCCGGGCTGGGCAACCACCGTGGGGGCTTGGTCGACGAGAATAATCTTTGAAATGCGATCGCCCGCGAACATGTCCCAATAGGCCCAAATCACCGAACAGCCCATGGAGTGGCCCATCACCGTGACGTCTTCCAAATCTTCGTAGTAAATAAACGAACGCAGATCGGCGGCAAGGCGCTGCATGCGATAACCGTGGGCCGGTTTTTCGGAATCGCCGTGGCCACGCATATCGATCGCGATGCAGCGATGATTCGCAGACAACGCTTCAATTTGGTGTTTGTACATCGCCGCTGTCTGCGACCAGCCGGGAATCATAATAAGCGGCTTGCCGGTGCCTTTTGCAATGAAATGCAGATCGGTGCCGTCGTCCGTCGTGACGCTGTCTTTTTCGTCTTTGTCGTCGTCCGCGCCAAGCGCTGCGTCCGCGGCCGCTAACGAGCCCATCAGCGTGGCTGCGCTGGCGAATTTCAAAAAATCCCGTCGTTGTTGATCACTTGATTTGCTCATATTGCCTCCTCGTAGAAACTGTCGATGAATATTAAATCCCAGCGCTTTCAAACGCTTTATGACACTATTTTCTAATGATGTAATTTAGCCTTAAATCCCGCCGCATTCAACGCCGCGATAATTTGTTCAACGTGTGCATGTCCCCGCGTTTCCAACACAAAATCCACTTCCGCACTTTGCACCGGCAAATGGCTAAAGGCGCGCTGGTGGTGGACTTCCTCGATATTCGCACTGACTTCCGCTAGGCAAGCCGTTACTTTGGCAAGCGACCCAGGCAGATCGCGCAACTCCACGGTAATTTGCGCCAAGCGCCCGGAACGCACCATGCCGCGCTCGATTATGTCAGACAACATCAGCGGGTCGATGTTCCCGCCGCATAACACCAGCCCCACGTGTTTGCCCTGGAAAAGCTGACGGTGCTTGAGCAATGCCGCAAGCCCCGCCGCGCCCGCGCCCTCGACGACAGTCTTCTCAATCTCCAGCAACAGCACGATGGATTCTTCGAGATCGCCTTCGTCTACCAACAGAATATCATTCACCAAATCCTTAACCATCGCCTGAGTAATACGGCCGGGCTCTTTCACCGCGATGCCTTCCGCGATCGTGCTCGTGCCGAACTCCGGCATTTCACCTTTTATCGCGCAATACATCGAAGGAAAACGCTGCGCCTGCACGCCGTAAATCACTATCTCGGGCTTGATACCCCGCGCGGCAAGCGCCATGCCCGCGATCATCCCGCCGCCGCCGATCGGCACAATCAACGTATTAATCTGCGGCTGCGCCGCGAGCATTTCCAGCGCGATGGTGCCTTGTCCCGCGATTATTTTTTCATCATCGTAAGGATGTACCCAAACCAGGCTGCGTGCATTGGCAACGTCCACGGCATGGACCTTCGCCTCATCGAAATTATCGCCAAACAAAATCACCTCAGCGCCGTGATCCCGCGTCTGCTGCACTTTCACGTTGGGCGTAAAACGCGGCATGACAATCGTCGCCGGCACACCCAGGCGCTTGGCGTGATAGGCCAAGCCCTGCGCATGATTGCCTGCGGATGCTGCAATGACGCCGCGTTCATGCTCAGCGGCAGTCAGCGCCAGCAATTTGTTCAACGCACCCCGCTCTTTGAACGACGCCGTGAACTGATGATTCTCAAACTTGAGATAAACCTGCGCACCGGTAATCGCCGATAGCGTACGCGAGAACAAACACGGCGTCTCCACCAAATTGCCTTTGAGGGCGGCTGCGGCTGATTCAACGTCACGAAGAAAAAGGGTCACGAGCAGGTTACGGGGAATGGAATGCTGCAAGCATAGCGAGACGGCTGCACTGTAGCAACATCACATTATGATGGATTCGAGCATCGCCAGGAGTCTTATCCCGCTTGGCTCCCAGGCATGGCATGCCTGAGAGGCGCACCCTGATTGCCTCTTGGCGACATGATTCTACTGAGCGTCTGGTTTTACTTCCTATTCTAGGGATTGTTATACGGACATACTATTCGTAAAGCGCTTCTATTCATGCCATGACACTTTGATAATGCCCGTCCTAATTATCGATTAATATACGAGCGCAAGCCTCAGTATGAATACTGTTAGGTTGATTTGAACATCTACGAATTCCCCTTCGCAGTCGGCCAGGTTTACAACCAGCGACGCGACATCCATGGTCGCTACTCGGGCCAAAACCAAGGCGGTATATCCACTCCAACGTGCGCGCAACTAATCTTCTTGTTCATAGGTGAGTCGGGTACGCCTACGGATACGAGGATTCGTTTCGCCCCGACGGATTTTTTTGGTACACGGGGGAAGGCCAGGTGGGCGACATGCAGATGATCCGCGGCAATGACGCGATCTTCAAGCATCAAGCAAAAAAGAAGCGCCTACTTCTATTCGAGTACGTTGCCAAGGACCAGGTCCGCTTCCTCGGGGAAGTCGAGTACCTGGGGCACCCCATTGAGGAGAGAGCAGATCGCAATGACGATTTGCGGGACGCCTTTATTTTTCATCTTGGCTTTCTTCCACCCATCTCTCTCGGCCAAGTTGAGCAAGCAACCAATGGCTACGCTAACTCGACGCAACTGTCTTCAAAGCTGTCACTCAGCGAGCTTCGCGGGCTCGTACTCGAAAGCATTGCGTCCGATGCAACGTTAGAACAGAAGAGAGCGAACGTCACGTGCAGGACAGAGGCAATCCGCCGCTATGCCCTGCTGCGAGCATCGGGCACCTGCGAAGGATGTAAGGTGAAAGCCCCATTCCGTTCAAAGCGAGGTCCGTACTTGGAGGTACATCATGTCTTCCGGCTGGCGGACGGTGTCCCCGAACATCCAGCCAACGTAGTCGCCCTCTGTCCGAACTGCCACAGACATGCACACTACTCAGACGATGCGGTGAGTTTCAACGCTAGGCTCATCGAATGGCTGGCAACACGTGAACAAGAGTAGCGTGAACTCGGTAGATGCTCATGATGAGATCTGGGTAAGCAACACCTTCCAATAGAAACTGGGCGCAATCGCGTGATTCGCAATTGCGCCCAGTCATTTGTCTAACTGGTTACCAGCGCCACGGATCCGGCACGAAATTCCCTGGGAAGGCGCGCGGTGGGCGGGAATGGCCGTAGTGCTCTTGGGGGATCACGCCAGCCGCTACTAAGTTTTGGTAACTGTCGTAGTAGATGTTGATGATCTCGTTTGGTCGGCTCGATTCCCGCTCAAACTCCACTTGGCGCACTTTGGAGCGCTCAGAGCGGCCGTGGCCGGTGCCGAGTTTGTCGTCGGGTTGCGGGATTTGGCTACGATAACTGTCAACACTTGGCGCGTGTTGCGGTTGGGCTTTTTGTTCCATGCCACGCTCGCCGTCGCCGTAGCGGCGCATGTTGCCCGGTGCGCCACGGCTGGATTGATCGTCACGTGGATCGTAGTAGTGATATTCCGGTTCTTCAATTTTGCGACGGAACACCGCTACGCCTATCACGCCGACATCATCGGGACGATCGGTGCGCGCGGCGTAGGAATCCGGCAGCTCGGTGAAGTAAAAACGTGCCACGCGGTCGGTGCTCTTGCGCCAGCCTTTGATTTCGGTTTGTTGGTAGGGCGACATCACGTAGCCCGATTGATTCACCGCCGCGGTGTCGCCGTTGACGACATTCACGCCGTCGACGGAAACGACACCGAGGACATCGCGCTGGCTTTGGCTGCGCAAGGTGATTTGATATTCGTTGCCCGGCTTACCGGCGACGAAGTATTTGCCATTGTACTGATAGATCGGCAATTCCCCGCCCGCGCTACGGTCGTAGATTGATACGTCCGTCAGTTGGCCCACGGCGTGGGCGTTGGCTGCCAAGCCTGCTACGAGAACTGCACTGATAATTGCTAACCGGCTCATGGTGGTCTCCTTTAGTTGGTCGGTACTGACATTAACGACGCAGGGTGGAAAAAGCATGCAGGCCTTTTGTAACAAGTTGTTGGGGACAGTTACAAATTGCCTGGCATGAATTTTTCATAACCACAGGCTGTACACCATTATGGATACTGGCTCATAGGACATGTCTTGCCACCAGCCGCACTGACTATGCCTTCTGGCACGATGCCATTTGCGCCGTGCCCCGATGATATAATTCAAGCTTGCAATCTCCACTTCAGCCCGTTTCCATGACGTCCATTCTCCACTTGCGCGGCGGCAACGCACTGTCGCCGTTTCGTCTCGCAAAACTCAAAGCAACCGTCCGTGATCGTGTTCCCGAGGTGACGGATATTCGGGGCATCTTTTGGCACTTCGTATCGATTGCGCAGCCGTTAACCGATGCGGAACACGCCGTGCTGGAACGTATCCTCACCTATGGAACGCCGAGTGATGCGTATGAAGTGAACGGCGCATTGCTGCTAGTCACGCCACGTGTTGGAACGCTGTCTCCGTGGTCGTCCAAAGCGACGGACATCGCGCGCAACTGTGGCTTGCAAAACGTGCTGCGCATCGAGCGCGGCATTGCCTATACCTTGGCTTCGCGTCCGGCGCTGAGTGACGCGCAATGCGCTAGCGTGTTGCCGCTGTTGCATGATCGCATGACCGATCAAGTGTTCACGGCCATGGCCGATGCGGAGCGTCTATTTCATCATATTCAACCGCGAGAACTAGAGTTGATTCCGTTACAGGCACAGGGACGCACGGCCCTCGAGGAAGCCAATCGGAATCTGGGTCTGGCGCTATCGGACGACGAGATCGACTATCTCTACACGCAATATCAGGCGCTGAAGCGCGATCCGACCGACGTGGAACTGATGATGTTTGCGCAAGCAAATTCCGAACATTGCCGCCATAAGATTTTCAACGCCGATTTCATCATCGACGGCGCGCCACAAACGGCATCGCTGTTCGGCATGATCCGCACTACTCACGCCAAGCATCCGCAAGGCACTGTGATCGCCTACTCCGACAATGCCGCGGTGATGGAAGGCCGCACGATTGATCGCTTCTACCCTAGAGCAAATGGCGAATACGGCTACACGTCGGCCCTCACCCATACCTTGATGAAAGTCGAAACGCATAATCATCCCACCGCCATCGCGCCGTATCCCGGCGCGGCCACGGGCAGCGGCGGCGAGATACGCGACGAAGGGGCAACGGGCCGCGGAGCCAAGCCCAAAGCGGGTCTCACGGGTTTCTCCGTTTCCAATTTGCATATTCCGGGGGCCGTTCAGCCCTGGGAGGAGGCGAATGCCTATGGCCGCCCGGATCGCATCGCGTCGGCGCTGCAGATCATGCTCAACGGCCCCCTCGGTGGCGCGGCCTTTAACAACGAGTTTGGCCGGCCCAACCTGGCGGGCTATTTCCGCACCTATGAACAAGCCGTCGCGGGCCAAATGCGCGGCTATCACAAACCCATCATGATCGCCGGCGGCATCGGCCAGATCGACGCCGCGCATACGGAGAAACACCCGCTCAACGCAGGCGCGCTGTTCATTCAACTCGGTGGGCCGGGACTCTTAATCGGCCTCGGCGGCGGCGCCGCATCGAGCATGGATACGGGGGTCAATCAAGAACCCTTGGACTTCGATTCCGTACAACGTGCCAACGCGGAAATCGAGCGCCGCGCGCAAGAGGTCATCGACCATTGCTGGCAGCTTGGCGAAGATAATCCGATCTTGTCGATACACGATGTCGGCGCGGGTGGCTTGTCCAACGCCTTGCCGGAATTGGCGCATACCGGCGGCGTGGGCGCCATCTTCAAGCTGCGCGCCATTCCCAGCGAAGAGCCGGGCATGTCGCCGCTACAAATTTGGTGCAACGAGGCGCAGGAACGTTATGTGCTCGCCATCGCGCCGCAGAGTTTGGTCACGCTACAGGCGATTTGCGAACGTGAGCGTTGTCCGTTTGCTGTGTTGGGCACGGCGATCACCGAGCCATGGCTAAAGGTGGAAGACGACCACTTCAAGAATAATCCTGTAGACATCAGCCTGGACGTAATACTTGGCAAAGCGCCCAAGATGGTCCGCGACGTGAAACGAATTGCGCCTACGCTTACGCCGCTCGACCTGAGCGATATCAATATTGTTGAAGCGGGCTACCGTGTGCTCACGCTGCCGACGGTCGCCGACAAAACATTTTTGATCAGCATCGGCGATCGCACCGTCGGGGGACTAACCGCTCGCGATCAAATGGTAGGCCCGTGGCAAATCCCCGTGGCCGACGTAGCGGTCACGCTCGCGGGATTCAACGAAACGTCGGGTGTAGCCTACGCACTGGGCGAACGAGCACCCATTGCTGTCATCAACGCCGCCGCGTCGGGTCGTATGGCCGTGGGGGAAGCGTTGCTCAATCTCGCCGCAGCGGCGATTTGGGATCTCGGCGAGGTGAAGCTATCGGCAAATTGGATGGCCGCAGCGGGACACCCTGGAGAAGACGCCGCATTGTTTGATACGGTGCACGCAGTCGCAATGGAACTGTGCCCGGAACTCGGTATCAGCATCCCCGTCGGCAAAGATTCGCTGTCGATGAAAACTCTGTGGCGCGATCTGCTAAGCGGTGAAAACAAAGCCGTTACGGCGCCGCTATCACTGGTGATTTCCGCGTTCGCGCCCTGCACCGACGTGCGACAAACCTCGACGCCGCAATTACGCACCGATGTCGGCGACACCGTGTTGGTGCTCATTGATCTGGGCAATAACAAATGCCGCCTGGGTGGCTCCGCGCTTGCACAAGTCTACAAACAAGTGGGCGACCTGGCCCCGGATGTGGACGATCCGCGCATTTTGAAAGCGCTGTTCCAGACCGTGCAGCGCTTGAACCAGGACGAGCTGATCCTGGCCTATCACGATCGTTCCGACGGCG
>JBDSJK010000411.1:0-4707 GCA_039917535.1 Burkholderiales bacterium | reverse complement strand
TCCGTGATTATATAATCTGATCGAGATTACACGGTTTCTTTCTTCGGCACATAACCGTAAGTCATGTTGCTACGACCCGTGTCGCCACCGTTGGCCAGGTATTCGGCCTTCACCTTGGCGAGCATGTCGTTGTCCCAGTGCTGGGTACCTTCTTGGGCCATCTTGACCGCATCCAGCTTATACAGGCGAGCTGAATTGAGGCCGAAGATGTTGTTCTTAACGGTGCCGTTGCCGGCGCCCAGCTGGGTTTTCCAACCCTGCTTCTTCATCATATCTTCCGGAATTTCGATGCGGCGCATTGCTTCGATTTGCCACTGTGGCGAACCGTACCAGACCGAGTCCGTACCCCAGACCACATTCTCGGAACCCATCTCGTTGACGAGCTGGCCCAGGAAGGCGGCGCAGAATCTCGGGTTGGTGACGGCGACACCGGCGAACACAGAACCCAGTTCGGCGTAGACATTCTTGTGCTTGGCGCCGATCTTGGCCAGATCGGTGGACCAGGGGATGTAGCCCGTTTTCTCGAACTCAGCGAGTTCCTTCTCCGGGGTATCGGCCAACCAGGGGCGCAATGCGGAGTGATAGATCACGAACTTCATCTTCGGCCAATCTTTCGCGGCTTTTTCCAGATCCCACACCGTGGCGTGCTCCCAGGTGCCGGCAAAGGCTTTTTCGTAGTCACGGGGCATCAAGCCTTTGTGAATACAAATCGTGTCGATGCCAGACTTGAGCGCTTTCTCGTAGAAGGGATACATGAGCTTTTCGTCGTCCAGTCTCCAAGCATACTTGGACGGACCGAACGGGTCGCCGATGGTGTAGGACTTCCAGGAGACGGGTTTGAGTGTCTCGATTGCGCGGTCGACCTCGTCCATCCAGTTAGGGTATTTCGGCGTGATAACCGTGTGGCCTAACATGCGCACGGTGCCGGCCATCTTGTTGACGGAACGGCAGGCGTTCTGAATCGCGTCATTGGATATCAGCCACCAACTCGGATCGTCGAACGGGGCGCCGGACAACAGGGAAACCGTGGTTTCCGAATCAAGGAAGATTTCCTTGAGGTAGTTGTCCATTTTGTAGCGCGATAGGTTCATCGGCGCGGTCATCAGGTTGGGGTTAACCTTGGCGCCTTCCGCCCACTTGGTCAGGCCCAACAGACCTTCTTGTTTGAAATCGTCGCGGATGAAGTGAGTTTGATCGTCGAATATGAACTGGCCTTTGAAGCGCGACTTGCGATCACCGGCGGCGTCCATGTCGGCGGCTTCCGCTTCACTGACGTCAAATACCGGGCCGAACACTTTGTTCATGGCCAAGAATGCCGTCGCCATACCGGCGGAGCTAGCTAAAAAATCGCGACGGGAAATACCATACTTCTTGGCGCTGGCGTCGCCCATCTCTTTGATGAGGGATTCCACTTTCCTTTGGTGCGCGCTTTGGGGCGGCGGATTGTATTCACCGTTGGACACAACTTGGGTGGGTATCGGGGAATGGAACGCGCCGGTTTCAGCACCTTCCACCAATTTCATTTCGTCGTCGCTCATGTGAACGCCGATGTGTCGTTGCATCTTGCTCATCTGTATTCCTCCATCCTCTACTCGTTTATAAAGAACCGCTGTACTGATGAACTACCTAACTCAAACTAAAAAACTACTTCTTTTTTTTGTCGTCAAACTGGTAAGTCTGATCGGCTTCTATCTTACCCTCGCAAGCGGCCGCTACGTTCTTCTTGGCATTGTTACAAGCCGTGCCCAAAGACACTAGCGTGTCGCCACCGGCGTTATCTTTACTGCAAAAATAATCCATCTGACTCTTCGCATCGGTGCATTTGCCGGCGCGCTCATCCTTCTTGTCCGCCGCAAAAGAAGTCGACGCAAGGCAAACCAACGCAATCGACAAACTGCCTATCATTTTTTTCATAATCTCCTCCTTTCATTTGAACTTGTAAAGTCCCAGGTTGCAATAATTTTAAGCCCTAGGCTTATGTTGCACTGCGTGATGGTTTTGTTACAGATGTCTCACCCACTAATCACGCTGTAAAGCCATCTAATACCAACTGGAACCTGAGTGCAAGTGCCCCAAGGATTAAAAATCAAAAAAATGTCAATTTTCTAATTTATTTGGCGAAACAATTTGGTATTTAGCCATTTTGCGATAGATCGTTGCCCTAGCCATACCTAGCGCTCGAGCAGTCGCCAACACTTGCCAATGATGCTTGCGAAGCGCAGCAACGATTATTTGCCGTTCCGTTGATGTTTCGGCGACCGGTGTGCTAAGGCATTTTTCGGGTGTGGGGCCTGGCTCGGGCCGCTTATTCAGCGCAAATCCGGCAGGCAGGTCTTGCATTTCGATGACGCCGGATGGCCGCGTTGCGCACAGATATTTCATCAGGCCGCGTATCTCTTGCATGTTTCTGCTCCAACTATAACTGGCCAGAGATTGCCTAGCCGTTTCCCCAAGCTGCAACGGTTTTTGCGCCAGCTGCGCTTCGTCATGAAGCACTTGGTCGATCACGATATCAAGATCGCTGCGCTCCCGCAACGCAGGCAATGAAACAATATTGTCGCCAAAAAGGTTGATGAGGGAAGTGGGTAGATGCGATCGGTTCGTGTCCGACAAAGCTTGATCCAGCGCGCAAATAATTCGCACTTTGGCGCTTTGATGTGGGTCCGCAACGCTTCCAACAAACTCACGAAGTATCCGTTGGAATTGCGCCGTTGCCTTGTCAATGTTCGCCAAAAAAAGCGTGCCATGGCTAGCCTGTTGCAGCTTGCTCTGGGCTTCCCAGGTGCGCGGCCGATCACGGTTGGCTGTTCCGAAAACCTCGTCAGCTAACAAGGCGGGCGGAATTTCCGCGCAGTTAACCTGTATAAAAGGCTGGTCGCGTCTGGCTCCGCTGTAGTGGATCGCGCGTGCGAAGGCATCTTTCTCTGTGCCTTCTTCACCTACTATCAGCAGTGCGGCATGGGTGTCGGCAAGCCGCTTTCCCTGCACAATAGCGGCTGACATTTTTTGGTCGGTGACCGCAAACCCAGCCAAAGTGACGCGGCGCATCGCGTCGCCCGGTTTTGTGGATTGGGTCGCGACCACAGGCTGTAACGGCTTTTCCGCCATGGCGTCGCGACGCTTGGCGTCTGGCGCACGGACTCGAGCAAAGAATTGCCGATTGCCCTGGGTGGTGCGTAAAGGCATGACAATTTGACTGCTCGCACCGGTGCGAATAAGTGCTTCTATGCGAACTTGGAATAAGTCCTCGATGGAATGCGGCATAGCGGTCGCTCGCGTCGTAAGCTCCACCTGGGCGCGGCGATTCAGCGCCAATATTTTGCCGCTTTCGTCAAAGGCAACGAGGTCATCGGTTTGCACTTGAAGGAATTCCTGGGTACGACTCAGTTGCAATACCCAAGCTCTATTGAAGTGATCGAGAAAATGCGCATTTTCGATCAAGTCCGCTGCGTGGGTGACAAACCTAAACACCAGATTTTGGCTGCGCCGGTCATCGGGGGAATATAGTGCGGACGCATCGAGGATGCCGAGCATCGTGCCATCGACATTGAAAATCGGCGCGGCGCTGCAGGTGAGGGTGGTATTGGGCGCCCGAAAGTGTTCGCGCTTGTGTACCGTGATCGGCGTTTTGTCGATAATCGCCGTACCCACGCCGCAGGTGCCTTCTTCCAATTCCGTCCAGACGGAACCTAGGTACAAGCCGGCTTTCTTTAACTCGCGATCATGGATAGGACTGCCCATATAGTCGATCGTGACGCCATCCGAATCGGTGAGCAGCACGACATAATTCGCATCGTGAACTTGCTCGTGCAGCGTGCGCACGCCATGACGCGCGATGCGCAGAAAAGATTCGAGTGGTTCTTGATGGTCGCGCAGGCTGGCGCCGGTGAGGATACGCGGCTTCGCGGTACGGGCTGGATCGAGCTTATAAGCATCGAGGGAGCGTTCCCAGGAAAGCCTCACTCGCTCGTTCTCCAAGCGATTGCCGGCGGTATCGTCCTGCCAACGCACGGATGTGTAAACACGCTCGGCGTGTTGCACGCCTTCTTTTCGTAACATCTGCCCTCCTGCCGTTGCTGACTTTTCGTCAACCTGTCTGCGGCGGGCACGGATACCCGCTTTGTATAGCTTGCTGTTTCCTGTTTTCCACCCGTGGCGGTGGGTACATATCGTTATATGTTAGGAAATTTTGATTATCTCAATTTAATAGCATGCCTGGAGAACCGCATCAATATTGGCATGCAGGGCACATATCGCCACAAACGAGGCATTTAGCGCGTGGTGGCGATAGGGTGTTCGGCGGAACTATTTCTTGGGGTCGTCAAATTTATACGGCTGATCATCCTCCACTTTACCTTCACAGGCTGCCGCCATATTTTTTTTGGCATTGTTACAGGCGATGGGCACCTGCATCATGATGTCATTGGAATTGCCCTTGCAAAAATACTCGTACTGGCTTTTTGCGTCTTCGCAATTGCCAGCACGAGTATCCTTGTCCGCGCCGTATACCCCACTGGCTACGAATCCCACAACCGCTGCGCTTATTAACAGATACGCTTTCATGGTTTGCTCCTCCTCCTTGTTTATGGCATGAGGCTTCTACTCCAGGCAATTTATACGCCTTACCTTATTGATTGGTCAAGCTGCGCTGCAACATTGATCAGTAGTCCGTTTTTCATAAAGTTTTTAGTCGGCGGCATACTTGCT
>JBDSJK010000410.1:0-3061 GCA_039917535.1 Burkholderiales bacterium | reverse complement strand
GCGCAGGAACTCGCGCGCGTTGTCCTTGCCCTGACCGATCTTCTCGCCGTTGTAGGCGTACCACGCGCCGGATTTGTCGACAATTTTATGGGTCACGCCCAGCTCGACGATTTCACCTTCGCGCGAGATGCCTTCGCCGTAAAGAATGTCGAACAAGGCTTCTCGGAACGGCGGCGAAACTTTATTTTTCACCACTTTCACGCGGGTCTCGGCGCCGATGACTTCATCGCCCTTTTTGATCGAGCCAATGCGGCGAATATCAAGGCGCACCGAGGCATAAAATTTAAGCGCATTGCCGCCAGTCGTGGTTTCCGGGTTGCCAAACATCACGCCTATTTTCATGCGGATTTGGTTGATGAAAATAACCAGTGTGTTGGAACGTTTGATGTTGCCGGTGAGTTTGCGCAACGCTTGACTCATCAAACGCGCTTGCAGGCCCATGTGGGAATCGCCCATCTCGCCTTCGATCTCGGCCTTGGGCGTGAGTGCCGCGACGGAGTCGATGACCACGATGTCGACAGAACCGGAGCGCACCAACATGTCGGCGATTTCCAACGCCTGCTCACCGGTATCGGGCTGAGATATCAGCAACTCGGGCACATGGACGCCGAGCTTCTGCGCGTACTGCGGATCGAGCGCATGCTCAGCGTCAATGAAAGCTGCAACACCGCCAAGCTTTTGCATTTCCGCAATCACTTGCAAGGTCAGCGTCGTTTTACCGGAAGATTCCGGGCCATAAATTTCTACCACACGGCCGCGCGGCAAACCGCCCACGCCCAGTGCGATATCAAGGCCCAACGACCCAGTCGAGACGACCTCGATATCGCGCACGACATCGTGATCACCCAGCTTCATCACCGAGCCCTTGCCAAATTGTTTTTCGATTTGCGCTAAAGCCGCAGCGAGCGCCTTGCTTTTGTTGTCATCCATCGGGAGTCCTCAACGAGCGAATTTTAAAAACGAGTGTGCGGATTATCTCACAGTGATTTGCTAACGGGTTGATGCAAACTGCCCATTGTTATTCTGAGGATCTAGGCGACGAAGAATCTGCTTTTGCGGTTAATTGATTCACCAAGGAAAGCAGATTCTTCGCCCCGCTCAGAATGACAAACCATTCGTTGGCGCCTGGCTTTTTTATTTTTGGAGGCAAGCCAGCAGCCAATACCAGTGCGGCTCTCAGAGCATGCATCGTCAGGAACAAGGCTGGACATGGCTCCTGGCAAGGGGTTAAAACTACGCGAGCATGATTTCCGGCTCTGCCAGCAAGCGCAGCACGCCGCGGAGTGAAATAATCACCGATTGCCGGCGTACGCTGGCGCGATCGCCTTTGAGCAAATGGATTTCGCTACGCAATGCCGACGTGCCCCGCGCCCAGCCGAAACACACGGTGCCGACGGGCTTGCCGGGCGATCCCCCTGTGGGTCCGGCGATGCCGGTGATAGAGAGCGCGATGTGCGCTTTGCTGTGTTTCAACGCGCCAAGCGCCATTTCCCTTGCGGTTTCTTCGCTCACCGCGCCGTATTCTTTTAACGTTACCAGTGATACGCCAACCATATCGCGTTTCGCGGCGTTGCTGTAGGTGATAAATCCGCGATCAAACCAATCCGAACATCCCGCAACGGCCGTGACGGCTTCGGCCACCCAACCGCCGGTGCAGGACTCGGCTGTAGCAAGCGTCGCGCTGGCTTTAAGTAGCGCGACGCTGACTTGCTTCGATAATTGTTCCAATTCAGCATCAACCACGGATCAGCCTTTCAATTAATTTGATGATGATGATGGCATAAATTGCCGCAAGCAGGTCATCGAACATCACACCGAAGCCATTCTTGATTTTTCTATCGGCGTGACGGATAGGAAACGGCTTAAATATATCCATGGCACGAAACACAAAAAACGCAATCCCATACCAAACCCAACCGAATGGCGTGAACATCAGCACCAGCAACATGCCAACCACTTCGTCCCATACGATCGCGCCATGATCCACCACGCCCAGCGAGCGGCCCGTTACCGCGCAAGCCCACACGCCAATGACAAATAGAATAGTGATTACCGCGAACTGAGCCCACAAATCCAAGAACGGAAACAACAAAAATATCGGATAGGCGACCAGCGTTCCCGCCGTGCCGGGCGCAACCGGACTCAGACCCGAACCAAAACCCAGTGCGATAAAGTGCGCGGGATGTTGCAACACAAACGCCGCCGGAACAGCGCCGCTTTTCTTAATTGAAATGGTCAAAACCCTTGTGCTCGAAATTTATTGCGCGACCTTTTTCGTCGCGCACGATTAACTTGTCACCCGCGACAATACGGCCAATTCGGCTCAGCCGTAAATCGAGCCGCTGCGCGATCCGCGCAATGTCGTCTTGGCGCGTTGCAGGCGCGGTGAAGCACAACTCATAGTCATCGCCACCGGCCAGCAACGCTTGTTGGCCTAACGGCTGGTCGAGGAATTTGCGCACGTCGTCGCCACACGGAACATCGGAAAACTGAATTTCGGCGCCAACATTGGACCTTTCAAGGATGTGTCCTAAGTCCGCAAGCAGACCGTCTGAAATATCAATCGCGCTCTGGACAATGCCGCGCAGAGCTAATCCCAGAGCCACTCTTGGCGATGGGTCATGTAACCGAGGCGCACATCGCGCCAACGCATCGGCAGATATTGATAATTCTTCACGCAGGTGGAGCAGCGCCAGCGCCGCAGCGCCGAGTTCGCCCGAAACCCAAATGTCGTCGCCAGCTTTTGCACCGTCGCGACGCAGCGCCGCATCCGGTGGTACCTCACCGAGTATCTGTAAGCAAATGTTCAACGGGCCAGAGGTGGTGTCACCGCCGATGAGCTCAACGCCATGTTGATCGGCGAGCGAAAAAAAACCTAGTGAAAACTGTTCCAGCCAGCTTTCATCGGCCGTTGGCAACGCAAACGCCAGCGTCGCCCAGAGTGGCGTTGCGGCCATGGCCGCCATGTCGGAAAGATTCACGGCCAGAGATTTACGGCCCAGCAGGAACGGATCCGCGTCAGGGAAAAAGTGTCGACCCGATACCAACATGTCCGTTGAAA
>JBDSJK010000409.1:0-23274 GCA_039917535.1 Burkholderiales bacterium | reverse complement strand
CGCCGATCAGTCCCTTGATCTCCTTGGCGGCGGCCGCTGAGCGTTGTGCTAGATTCCTGACTTCGCTCGCAACTACTGCAAAACCACGTCCTTGTTCACCCGCTCGGGCAGCCTCAACTGCGGCGTTCAAGGCAAGAATGTTGGTCTGGAAAGCGATGCCGTCGATTACGCTAATAATGTCGACAATTTTTTTTGCACTGTGGTTAATTTGATCCATTGTGGACACAACTCGAGAAACCACCTCACCACCTTTGGCTGCTACTCCCGATGCGGTCTCCGCGAGATTCTTCGCCTCTTGGGCGTGCTCGGCGTTTTTCCGCACGGTGCTAGAAAGTTCCTCCACGCTTGCCGCGGTTTCTTCAACGGTCGAGGCTTGCTCTTCCGTTCGACTGGATAGATTTAAGTTACCCTGCACCAGTTGACGAGACGCGAGTACCACCGAATCACTGGTTTCTTTCAGTTGCCCGATGACCCGCGACATTTTTTTGTTAAGCGCTTCGTTCATGTCCTGAAGCGCCTGCATCAATTGGCCGGTTTCATTCTTGCCTTCCACCTGAATAAGATGGGTCAGATCGCCAGCAGCCACAGCCTGTGCAACCTTGATTGCACGCTTCAACGGGCTGATGATGGAACGTGCAATAAGCCATGAAACAATTATCAGCAGGACAAAAGCAAGCAGCCCGGTCAGATAAACTAGCTTGGTTCCGTCCTGCGCTGTTTTAGCTGACGCCGCTTGAATCGCGAGCGCACTGCTTTTGATTTTTACTATAATCCCACCTAAACGGTTTTCTAGGTCATGGAAGCTCGTCTCAAAATCCGCCAAACGAGCCTTCGCCGCTTGAGAATCCGTCAACACAAGGTCCGCAGTTTGCCTGGCCACTTCAACATAGTTCTGAACCACTGGTTTGGCGGCATCTAACGCAGCCCGAACGTCTGCGGGAAGATCCTGCCGGGTTAATTCCGCCACGAGCCTCTGCATTTCTTTGCCATGAGCATCTAGTCCTACTCGAACCGCATGAGCATCAAGATTCAACATGCTCGCGACCTCGTTTACATCTGTGCCCAGAGCGGCACTAGTGTCCTGCTCGGGGGCCGTCGCAGAGCCGGATTGATCCGCACTCTCCCGTGTCACTAACGCTTTTTCACTCGCCGCGAGCATCAGCAGCATGACATCACCACGAAGGGCTTCATGCATCATGTCTAACTGCATTTGATCTCTAAGCATGGTCATATGATCGACAACCATGACATTAGATCGCTGCATGTTGTTCAATGCCCGCTGCCCTGTCCATGCGATCACGACCAGTAGCGCCAGCGCGACGGCCACCAGCATGCCCAGCTTTAAACTTATGGAGAAACCTTTATTCACAATTATTGTCCCAATTTTTATGCTGTTTCGAGCGCTTTTTCTATCTGGACAATTTCCTCGTCCGCCGCCAGCTTCTCAATATCGACAATAATTAGCATGCGCTCGTCTATGGTCACCAGCCCCTCGATATAATCCGTCTTAATGGCTGCGCCCAATTGTGGCGCTTCTTTGATATCTTCGGGTTGAAATCCTAAAACGTCCGACACGCTATCGACCACTACACCGACAATGCGACCGCGGATACTCAGTATGACAATCACTGTAAATTGGTTGTACTCAACGCTTTCGAGGTTCAATTTGATGCGTAGATCAATAATGGGAACAACAATGCCACGCATGTTGATCACCCCCTTCATATAGGCTGGGGTATTCGGAATAGGTGTGACCATTTCATAACCGCGAATTTCTTGCACCTTATGTATATCGATACAATATTCTTCTCGGCCTAGGGAAAAGGATAGGAACTCTTTCTTTTCGACAATCTTCTGATTTCTCTGATTTAACTCGTACACGCTATAGCTCCCACGAAATTGATCGGCATCTGGTTAGTGCAATTGTTGGCGAACGATGGAATTAGCATCCAGAATCAATGCAACGCGTCCATCACCGAGGATGGTTGCGCCAGCTAGATGATCGACTTTGCGATAGTTGGTTTCTAAACTCTTGATCACCACTTGATCCTGGCCGAGTAGCGTATCGACCAACAGCGCAACGCGCCGGTTCTCTGCCTCTAACAATACGAACACTCCTTTCCCCACATCAAATCCGTTCGCGATATTGCAGATACGCCGCAGTTCAACGACCGGCAAATATTCGCCACGCACTTCGACGACCATGCCTTCCCCAGCAACTGTTTTAATGGAATGATGGTCGGACTGCATGCACTCGGTAATGAATGTTAGCGGCAAGACATAAGTATCTAGGCCCACCTGAACAAACATGCCCTCGAGAATGGCTAAGGTAAGCGGCAGACGAATCAGAAAGGTTGATCCGACACCGGCTGCGGATGTCACATCTACGCGCCCTCCTAGGGATGTGATGTTTTGTCTTACTACGTCCAAACCGACACCGCGCCCCGATAAATCACTCACTTTTTCCGCAGTCGAAAAACCGGGCTCAAAAAGAAATCCATAAACACGCTGAGGGTCGACTTCTTCATCTTCGCCTATCAGTCCGAGTGAACGCGCTTTTATCATTACTCGCTCTGGATCAACGCCACGACCATCGTCGCTCACCTCAATCTCAATGTGCCCTCCGCGGTGCTGGGCATGGAGGCTTAAGGTTCCGATCTCGGATTTACCTGAACTACGGCGTTCATCGGGCGTTTCCAAGCCGTGATCAAGCGCGTTGCGTACCAAATGGGTCAGGGGGTCAAACAATTTCTCAATTACGCTTTTATCAAGCTCGCTGTTTTCCCCGGAAATCTTCAATTCAACACGTTTACCCAGCGCCATGCCTACGTCTCTGACCAGGCGATGAAAACGTCCGAACACAAAACTCACTGGTAGCATGCGTATAGCTAACACCGCCTGCTGCAATTCTCGAGTGTTGGACTCTAAGGTAGCCAACGTCGACTGCAGTTGCGCTAGCCGACTCATGTCAAACTGATCTACGCTTTGCTTCAACATGGTTTGGGTGATTACCAATTCACCGACCAAGTTGACTAGGCTGTCAATTTTCTCGGCCCCCACTTGCAAAGTTTGCGAACGTGCCGTGTTACTCAACTCCGTTGCGCCAAGATCCATGGTGACACGATCTACAGCGCGACGACCAAACCCTTGCCCAGCGTCGCGTCGATCACTCGACTCCCGCGCCTTTTGTGCGATCGTTTCATCAACCGAAGGTAATTCGAAATCAGCGATTGATTGTATGGATAAATCGCAGTCCTCCGTAACCCAGGCAAACACCTCGCGTACGGCCTCGACGCCATGAGTAGTGTTCAATCGGCAATTCCATGCAAGATAGCTCGCTTCTGGATCGAGTTCCGTTAGTATGGGTAATGTGCTCACGTCGCAAGTTGTCTCTAACTCGCCCATCGTGCCCAACTCGCGCAGAATCCGCAATGGGTCATTGCCGGACAGGAAAAATCCTCTGTGGGGCTTGAATTCGATCACATAAGTGATGGCCCTCTTCGCTTCAATAACGGAATTGGTTACGGTAGGCGATGTTATCATTGCGACCTGCCGCTGCATCAATTCGCTCTTAAGTAACTCGATCGGCGCCATATCCGTAGCGACGCCATTTTGGACTTCACCCAAAAGGTTACGTTCTGCATCGACAGCCCGTAATAAAAGATCGATGATTGCAGCATCGGGCTGCCGCGCGCTGGTCCGCAAGCTGTGTAACAGCGATTCAAGATGATGGGAAAATTCCGCGATCGCTTCAAAGCCTAAACTCCCACTACCACCTTTAATGGAGTGGATTGCACGGAATATCCCCTGCAGTAGCTCGGGGTGTCGGTCACCCTGCTCCAGCGTGAGCAAGTCGGCCTCCATCGCATCCAGGCCGCTGAGACTTTCGGCGAGAAACGTGGCGTGAAACCGGGTGAGATCAATGGCCATCGTCCAGCCCTTTTTTAACTAAGCACCTTGCCCAGCACAGAAAGCAACACCTCGGGATTAAAAGGTTTAACGATCCAACCGGTCGCACCGGCAGCACGCCCGCGTTGCTTGATCTCTTGCTCGGACTCCGTGGTTAACACCAGCACAGGCGTAAACTTGTATTCGGGCATGATGCGTATTTCTTTGACCAAATCAATGCCATTCATCCCCGGCATATTCACGTCCGAAATTACGAGGTCGAATTTGTTGAGTTGAAGTTGTTGCATTGCCTCAGCGGCATCGCGCGCTTCTACAACCTCATGGCCGGCATCGGACAGCGTGAAATTGACCATTTGACGCATAGTGTTTGAATCGTCAACAATGAGCACAAAAGCCATAGTAGTGTCCTAAAAAAGTTCTACGGAATTTCTATCGCCCTCACCGGAAATCGGCTTAGGCTTATTCACGCGCGCAGACGATTTCTTGGCTATCGCTGCCTCGTCTATATTTAATCCCTTGTCGTCGCGATCACCCGCTTCACCCGATCCAGCCTGATTCTTTCCGGTTGGTAGAGGCAATGCACCCATCTTTAACTGCTTACTGAGTACTCGGGTTTCGTCGGAGATACTACTCAGCGATTTGATGATGTCGCCCAGCAGCGGCCCTCTTAAGCGCTCCAGCTTTTGCTGCGTGATGTCTTGGAACTGCATTGCCACGACGAGTTGATTCACTTCCTTGCGTATTTCCTGTGCCGTGATGTTGATATGCTTTAACACGTCGGTTACTTGTTGGTTTTTAAGCACCATGCCACCGCTTAAGTGTACGGCATCGCCGCGCACTTGCTCGGCGTCGACATGGTTCTCCTCGGCGAGCTTACGTACCCGTGCGCAGAGGGCTTTCACTTCCTCGTCGCTAATGCCCAAGCCTTCAGCCTTGTCGATAATTTGCACGCAGTCGTTCGAGAAATCGGCTAGTCGGTCAACAGAGAGATTAAGCAGCACTTCGTAAGCACGTATATATTCGGGCAAAGACATGTCCTCCTCGCCGCCGTCGCCGCTACCCACGTCTCCCGGCCCACGCGTGGTTTGCAACAAACCCATCGCGTACTCTATCTGCTGCGTGGAACGGCTGGTGATATTGCGAAAGCTTTTGTTAATATTCATCACAGCCGTTTCAGATTCTTCGATTACTTCCTGCAGGGCGCCTTGAGTTTCTCCGAGGTCGCTG
The DNA here is from genome assembly GCA_039917535.1 of Burkholderiales bacterium. Lineage (GTDB taxonomy): Bacteria > Pseudomonadota > Gammaproteobacteria > Burkholderiales > JALYOK01 > JBDSJK01. The sequence continues at coordinate 18,138 of JBDSJK010000409.1, read as the reverse complement.
GTCGTCGTCTGGGTAATCGTGGACCAGCGAGCAAGTAAGCGACGTAACGGGCGGGACTCGCGCCGCACCGCGCGCCCATCCTTGTCAGCCGCATGACCGGCATCCACCGCTTGCGCCTTCGCGCCACCTATTCGAATATATTTCACCGCAATGAAAATCGTAACGATGGCAATAACAAATGCCAGGGCACTGACCCACGCTGGTACAAAAAGTACGGTCCATAGCCACGGAACTAAGGCCAGCACCAGATATAACCCAAGCGGCGACGGGTTAAACTGCTGAGATTTAAGCGGATTGTCCACTGACTAGTCTGAATGCATTAACCAAGCCAACGTACTGAGCCGCCTGCCGAAAGGAATCGGAGGCCGCACGCCAATGCCAGGTAATTTGACGGGTTTCAAGGAAATTACACCAGGACAACAACACTTGTAGAATCGCGACATCAATCTTGACGACCGCGCTCGCATCTAACTGAATGGTGTCGATATCGTCTACCTCGGCATGGGTCAACAACTCACGCATAACCAGGGCGATGGACGCATCGGAGCAATCTTCAAGCAGCAACGTAAGGCTTTTACCATCACGAGTAAGGGTTATCAAAGGACACCCTTCCTTATGGGTATGATCCGATCAACTGACTTCAAGTTTTTTTTGCAGCACTACGGCGCGCTCCGAAGTTAATTTACATTATATTACTATAAATTATATAGTTAGCTATTATTTTTATAATAACTATTAAATATTCTTTGTAACTTATTGTTTTATATTAAAAATATATGAATGTTTTTATTCGCTTGAGCCTCCTTGGAGCGCTTAAAAACTTAACGCTTCACTTGAAGTTAAGGTATCATATTATATAAATTACAGCAACTTTGGAAAAACATCGAACATTTCAGTTGAATAGCTCGCGCGACTTCATTTTCAACTTCGAAACACGCACATGCCAGACACTGCCGCAGCCTTTGAACGGATTGGAAAATACATCATCATTCGCGAGGTGGGTCGAGGCGCGTCCGCGACGGTTTATCTTGCCGACGATCCGTTTAACCAACGCAAAGTGGCGATCAAGGTTCCCAAAAAAATCGAGCAAGATCAGGACCCTGAGGCGGTACGGTTACGCAAGCTATTCTTGAACGAGGCCTCGCTCGCTGGCAAGCTCGTGCATCCCAACATCGTGAAGGTTTTTGACGCTTCTATCGATGTGGATTTGAGCTATCTAGTGATGGAATACGTGCCCGGTGGCAGCCTGAAGCAGCATTGTAGCGACGATAACCTGCTGCCGATCCGCAAAGTCGCTATGTTGGTGTTTAAATGTTGCCGCGCCCTGGACTACGCCTATCAAAACGGCGTGATCCATCGTGACATCAAGCCTGCGAACATCCTGCTGAGCGCGCAGGAAGACATCAAGATCAGCGACTTTGGCACCGCCCACATCTCGACCACGCAAACCACTCAGGTACAGGGCTTTTTGGGGTCGCCGGCCTATATGTCGCCGGAACAGATCAACGAAGAAAACCCCTCCGTGCAGTCGGACATCTACTCCATGGGAGTGGTGTTGTACGAGTTGCTAACCGGGAAACTGCCGTTTACCGCACAGAATTTCCCATCCATGTTGAACAAGATTCTGAACGAGCCGGCGGTGCCGATTACCGACCACCGGCCGGAATTGCCCGATCGTTTAGTCAACATCGTGCAAAAAGCGATGAATAAGGATCTGTCCGTCCGCTACCCCAACTGGTATGAGTTTTCTCACGACTTGGCGGACAGCCTCAAGGATTGGGAACAAGTCGTCAACGAGCTAAGCCTTGCTGAGAAGGTTAACCTGTTGCGGGACCTGAATTTCTTTAAATTCTTCAAGGAAGATCAACTTCGCGAAGTGGTGCGCAATGCTGACTGGGTGACCCGCAAGCGCAACGAAAATGTGGTTCAAGAGGGCGACATCGGCCAGGCTTTTTACGTGATCGTAAAGGGCAAGCTCAAAGTTACCAAGAATGGCAAGATGCTGAACGCCCTGAAGACTGGAGACTGCTTTGGCGAGATGTCATTATTAAATCCCACCAGTCAGGAACGCACAACTGCCATTACTAGTTTGGACGATGTGCAAATTTTGCGCCTGCACGCGCCGCAAATGGATTTGATGTCGGAAAGTACCCAACTCCAGTTCAACAAGATTTTCTTGCGCAATCTGGTTAGCCGGCTATCGCAGACAAGTAACGCTACCGATCTCTAGGAAAGTTCCAATAGGCACACAGCCTGAGCCGCAATTCCCTCGCCTCTTCCTATAAAACCCAATTTTTCCGTGGTCGTGGCCTTGACATTGACGACGTCCGTTTCGACACCGAGATCCGCGGCGATATTCGCCACCATGCCCGCAACGTGCGGCGCCATGCGCGGCGCTTGGGCTATGATCGTCGCGTCTACATTCACGACCTGAAACCCTAACCCGGCAATTTTTTCGCTTACCTCGCGCAAGAGCTCGCGGCTGTCGATGTTTTTATACGTTGTATCACTATCGGGGAAATGCCGCCCGATGTCACCCAATCCCGCCGCGCCGAGCAAAGAGTCACAGATCGCGTGAAGCAACACGTCGGCATCGGAGTGTCCGGCCAAACCCAGGTGATAGGCAATGTCCACGCCGCCGATGATCAGTTTGCGGTCCGCCGCAAAGCCGTGGACGTCAAATCCCTGCCCTATCCGCAACCGGGTCATGCCTTGGAGAGCCGCGTCAATATGGACTCAGCGAGCAATATGTCTTCAGCATAAGTGACCTTAATATTACTGCGCTCGCCCATCACTAACTTAGGCCGCATGCCGGCACGCTCAATGGCACTGGCTTCGTCGCTAATCTCATCGAGTGGCGCATCCTGCAAGGCGTTACGCAACGTGCCGACGCGAAACATCTGCGGCGTTTGCGCTTGCCAAAGTCCGTCGCGTTTTTCGGTTGCCGTCACACGCTGGTATTCGTCGCCGCGCTTGATCGTGTCGGCAACCGGCACCGCTAACAAGCCACCGACCACGTCTCCATCCAGCTCGTCGATTAATCGACCCAACGCGGCTTGGCTCAGACACGGACGCGCCGCGTCGTGAACCAAAATCCAATCGTTATCGAGCACGCCGTGGCGTTCCATTTCTCGCATCGCGTTCAACACTGTTGCCGCGCGACTCGCACCGCCACAGCGCAGCGGCATTGTCCTGTTTATAGGCACCTGGCTGAAAAGCCGCTCCCAATAGGCATCTTCAGGCGATATGGCCAGAAACGTCCGTTCTATACGCTTCTCCAAGGTAAGCACCTGAAGAGCGTGATACAGCAAGGGTTTCCCGGCGATCATCCGGTATTGCTTAGGCGTCTCGCCACCCAGTCGAGTGCTGCTGCCCGCGGCGGGAATCAGTGCAAAATATCGTGGCATGACTACGTGGAAATTTTTTCTAAGCCACCCATGTAGGGCTTCAAAACCGTTGGTATCGACACGCGACCATCAGACTCTTGATAGTTCTCCAAAATCGCCACCAGGGTCCGGCCCACCGCAAGACCAGAACCGTTTAGCGTGTGCACCAATTCCGGTTTTCCTTGCGCATTGCGGAAGCGCGCCTGCATACGCCGTGCCTGAAAGGCTTCGCAATTAGAACATGACGAAATTTCTCGATAGGCATTTTGCGCCGACAGCCAAACTTCGAGATCGTAAGTCTTCGCCGCGCCAAATCCCATATCGCCTTTGCACAAAGCCATGACACGGTAGGGCAACTCCAATTTCTTGAGGATATTCTCCGCATGCCCTGTCATTTCCTCCAGCGCTTCGTAGGATTTTTCTGGATGGACGATCTGCACCATTTCCACTTTGTCGAACTGGTGCTGGCGAATCATGCCGCGGGTGTCTTTGCCGTAACTGCCGGCCTCGGAACGGAAGCATGGCGTGTGGGCGGTAAGTTTGATCGGCAAGTCTTCCGCCTTCAAAATTTCGCCGCGCACGGTGTTCGTCAACGATACTTCCGATGTAGGAATTAGATACCATTCTTCGTCCTGTATTTTAAAAAGTGCTTCAGTCGAGGAGCCCCTCTGGTATTCTTGGTTGGGTTGTAATCGCTCGGTGGCGACTACTTTCCTCCTGGGTACAACAAACAAATCTTCTTTGAATTTTGGTAGTTGGCCTGTGCCCAGCATGCTATCTGCGTTCACTAGATATGGCGTGTAACACTCCGTGTAACCATGCTCTTGCGTTTGCGTGTCAAGCATGAATTGCGCGATGGCGCGATGCAGCCGGGCGATCGCGCCGCGCATCAGCGTGAAGCGCGCACCGGCAAGTTTCGCACCCGCCGCAAAATCCAGGCCGCCCAATGCTTCGCCAATATCGACGTGATCCTTGGGTTGAAAGGTGAAATTCTTCGGCGTTCCCCACTGTCGCACTTCGACATTATCATCGGCCGACCTGCCGTCGGGCACACTTTCATGGGGCAAATTCGGCATGTAGAGCATGAGGTCTTGCAGCTTCGTCTGTACTGTCTCTAGTTGCGTTTCAGTGGCCTTGAGCTCATCGCCCAGCGTGGCCACTTCCGCCATGATCGCCGTTACGTCCTCGCCTTTTGCTTTGGCCTGGCCGATCAATTTCGACGCCTGATTTCGCTTGGCTTGTAATTCTTGGGTCTTGACTTGTATAGTTTTGCGCTCGTTTTCCAGCGCGCTAAAGGCGGCGGTATCAAGCTGGAAGCCACGCGCAGCAAGGCGCTTGGCCGTGCCATCTAAATCAGTTCGGAATAATTGAATGTCTAACATAATACCCAAATCGTAGCGTGCGCTATGCGCCCGGGATCATTACCTGGTGCGCAACGCACCCTACATTTATTTTACTTTCGCGGTTTTATTTGCTGTCGCGTCCAACTCGCGCAGATAAGCAAGCTTCTGTTTGATTTTGTCTTCTAATCCGCGATCCGTTGGTTCGTACCAAGAAACCTTCGGCATGCCTTCGGGAAAATAATCTTCCCCCGCAGCATACGCGCCTGCCTCATCGTGAGCGTAGCGATATTGGTCGCCGTAACCCAGTTCCTTCATCAGTTTCGTCGGCGCATTGCGCAGATGCTCAGGCACGAGCCGTGATCTATCGTTTCTGACAAAAGTACGAGCGTGATTATACGCGACGTAAGCGGCATTACTCTTCGCTGCGCAGGCCAAATAGATCGTCGCTTGCGCCAGCGCCAGCTCACCTTCCGGCGTGCCGAGCCGCTCAAAAGTTGCAACCGCGTCCAAGGTCATGTTCAAGGCACGCGGGTCGGCAAGGCCAATATCTTCGCTTGCCATACGAATCAGGCGTCGTCCAACATAAAGCGGATCGGCGCCCCCATCAAGCATGCGCACCAGCCAATACAACGCGGCATCGGGATTAGAGCCACGGACGGATTTATGCAGCGCGGAAATCTGATCGTAGAATTGATCACCACCCTTGTCGAAACGGCGCCCGCTGCGTGTGAGCGTGTTCTGTACAAGTTCGATGTCGATCTCTGTTGCGCCCGCCTGTTCAGCCGCCACCTGTATCTGCTCAACCAAATTCAGCAACCGGCGCGCGTCACCATCTGCTAAATTTATCAACAGCTTGGCGGCTTCGTCGGCAATGGATATACCCTGGAGAACCGCATCCAGAGCGCGTCTCAGCAGGATGTTTAAGTCCGTTTCAGACAAACTTTGCAACACGTAAACCGCAGCGCGCGACAGCAACGCGCTATTCACCTCGAACGACGGGTTCTCGGTAGTTGCTCCGATAAAGGTGATCAAGCCCGATTCGACGTGCGGTAAAAAAGCATCCTGCTGGGACTTGTTGAAGCGATGCACTTCGTCGACAAACATAATCGTCGCGCGACCAAATTGTTCGCTGTTGAGCTTGGCCTGCTCAATGGCTTCGCGGATATCTTTGACGCCGGAGAGCACCGCTGGGATGGGGATGAATTCCGCATCGAATGCCTGCGCCATGAGCCGCGCCAGGGTGGTCTTGCCCACGCCCGGCGGCCCCCATAGAATCATGGAATGGATTTTTTGTGTATCGAACGCCAGTTTAAGCGGCTTGCCGGGCTCAAGCAAATGACGCTGACCGATTACCTCGTCAAGCCGCTTGGGTCGAAGTAGTTCGGCCAGCGGCGGCTTGTGTGTGGCCATAGATAATCGTTGTCGCGCCTAATCGAATGTCACAGAAGAAAAGAAAATCGGCACCAAGCGCTTAGCCACGGCATCCTGAGCCTTTGGATATTCCACGATCAGGGTTAATAGATCATCGTCGAGTAAGACCGTACGCTGCACTAACGCGAGGCGATCATTTTCCAATTCACCTTCCATCGCTTCGTACTCATTTAATTTCATCGGTTTCAGGCTCTTGTATTTGAGCTTTCCCGAAGACACCTTTAAGCGGTTGAATTGTTTCACCGCCACTTCGCGTCCCCCTTTGAACTTGATACGAGTCGCCGTAAATTTAATGCCCTGAACGTTACTCGCGGCGATAGTGTGGACCTCTGCGATGGGCGACGTCGAATTGTTATCCACGCTAGACAAATCGCTAAATTTGCCCGGTGTTTTCACGGAAAAACGACCGTCGGTAGACTTCGCCAAGGCCCAACCCGTTTCGTCCAATTCCCCCGCCATCTGCCGATGTATCGTGACCGTGGGTTTGTTATCCGCCCAGCCGGGCAAAGCAAGAAATAGGGCTAAAAAGATAAGCGTTTGCAGCGCATTTGATCGTTTCATTTTTATGTCCTCATTAAAAGTGAACCTATTAGGTTGATGAAAAAATAAGCGCGCTTAGTCAGTTTGGTTCAAGGAGCACGGATGTACGAGCAGCACACTGAGGACCGCAGTACCAAAATAGCCACGCACAATAGTTTGCATCAAGCTGCTATTCACCGACCACGTCCGCGCCCTTGGGTGGGACAAATTTGAATAAATCGGCGGCTAGCTTTGGATTTTTTTCCACCTTGGCAAAACGAATAATCGTTCTTTGACCGAAACTGTCGGTCAATTCCATCACCTGCAAACCCGCATCCGCAAAGCCCATACGGATATTTTCAAACGTCGTATCTTTGTCTTTTGGTTGCGCGACAAGCCAATCGACACCATCTTTAATGCCGCCGTCGATCAAGATGAACGCCTTTTCAATTTCGTTACTCCCCGCGAGTAATGCCGCGGGGCTAGACCCAAGGGAATCACTCAATTTCTTGACGGTGACTTGGTTCAAATCCTGATCCCAAATCCATAGCTTTTGGCCATCGCCGACGATCAGTTGCGGATAAGGCTTGGTATATTCCCAACGGAATTTTCCCGGACGGGAGAATTGCATGGTGCCGCCAGATTCGCCTGTGGCTTTACCTGACCGGTCGAGTACCGTTTGGAAAAATTGCGCCCGCAGACTCTTTGCCCCATCGACAAATTCCCGCAACCGGTCGATGCCGCCCGCTTGGGTGCTTGCAATGCCGAGCGTGAAAAGAATCGCTGCCCTGAACAAAATTATCCGCATAAAAAACCTTTGGAAAAATAGGTCGAACAACCCTAACGCGCTAGAGGCGTTCGAAGACTACCGCTCAACGTTGGCGCCGGGCACGAGAATCTCGCGATTACCGTTAGTTTGCATAGGCGACACCATGCCCGCGCGCTCCATGTGCTCAATTAGCCGTGCCGCCCGGTTATAGCCGATGCGCAAATGTCGTTGCACCAATGAGATCGACGCGCGCCGTGATTTCAGCACGACTTCCACAGCCTGGTCGTAAAGCGGGTCTTTCTCACCGCTTCCTCCAGTCAAAATATCCACTTCGCCATCAGTTGCTTCGGGGCTATCCAGAATGCCGTCTATGTAATTGGGCTCGCCTTGTTCCTTCAGATGTTCGACGACTTTGTGAACTTCTTGATCGGCGACAAAAGCGCCGTGTACTCGTTGTGGATAACCAGCGCCGGGCGGTAGATAAAGCATATCGCCCTGGCCAAGCAAAGCCTCGGCACCCATTTGATCAAGTATGGTACGCGAATCAATTTTGCTCGACACCTGGAACGCAATCCGAGTCGGAATATTCGCCTTGATTAAACCGGTGATAACATCCACGGAAGGCCGTTGTGTGGCGAGGATCAGGTTAATTCCCGACGCGCGCGCTTTCTGCGCCAGCCGCGCGATGAGCTCTTCAACTTTCTTACCGACCACCATCATCAAGTCCGCCAACTCGTCGATCACGACCACGATTAAAGGCAGTAAATCGAGAGTTTCCGGGCTGTCAGGCGTGATCGAGAATGGATTCTTGATTGGTTTTCCGGCTTTCTCGGCATCGGCGACTTTAACGTTGTAACCGGACAAGTTGCGCACACCCAAGGCCGACATTAGTTTGTAGCGTCGCTCCATTTCGCCGATACACCAATTGAGCGCCGCAGCCGCTTGGCGCATGTCCGTCACAACAGGGGCAAGCAGATGCGGAATTCCCTCATAGACCGACAATTCCAGCATTTTTGGATCGATGAAAATAAGCCGTATCTGTTGCGGCGTAGCCTTATAGAGCAAGCTCAAAATCATCGCGTTAATCGCGACGGATTTACCGGAACCCGTCGTGCCGGCTACCAGCAAATGTGGCATTCTTGCAAGGTCGGCGACGACGGGATAACCGGCAATGTCCTTACCCAACGCCAAGGTCAATGGGGAGGCCATATCCGCATACACTTTCGAACTTAAAATCTCCGATAGCCGCACGATTTGCCGCTTCGGATTGGGAATCTCTAATCCCATGCAGCTTTTGCCGGGGATCGTTTCCACCACGCGGATCGACGCCACCGAAAGTGAGCGAGCGAGATCTTTAACCAGGGTAACGATCTGGCTACCCTTCACACCAACCGCCGGTTCAATTTCGTAGCGCGTGACAACCGGGCCGGGGTAAGCCGCTAGCACTTTCACCTGAACGTTAAACTCCAGCAGCTTTTTCTCAATCAGGCGCGAAGTAAATTCCAGCGCGTCCGAGGCCATGACCTCGACGGGCGCCGAAGGGGCATCGAGCAACGCCAACGGCGGTAGATCAGAATCCGGCAAATCGGCAAACAACGGTACTTGCTTTTCTTGCACAACGCGCGCGGACTTCGGCACCTCAGCTAAGGGCGGGGCAATCAACACGGGTTCACGTACTTCAAAGTGACGCGTCAATTCGCCGACGCTTTCCTCACGCTCGATCTGCGCTTCTTCTCCAGCGCGCCGGTCACGAAACGCTTGATAACGCTGCCGAGTAGCGTAAAACAACAACTCAAGTGCATGACCAAGCCTCTCCGCCAATTTAATCCATGACAGGCCCGTGAACAAACTAATGCCAATTGCAAACATCGCCAACAACAACATCGTCGCGCCGGTGAAACCAAGCGCTCCCGCGAAACCACGAGAGAGGAGTGTGCCCAGCATGCCCCCTGGCGCACTGGGCAATGTGGCGGTCAACGAGTGCAGACGCAGTGCTTCTATGGCCGCGCTAGCCAGCAGCAACACCCCGAAACCCACGGCTGTGACAGCCGCCGAATGGCGATCAATCAGCCCGCCGAGATCGAGGCGACGATAACTATGCAGCACCGTGACAAAAGCCAACACTGCCCACCACCAGCCCGATAGCCCAAAAACTGAGAGAAGAATGTCGGAAAGCCATGCGCCAAATGGGCCGCCAGCGTTGTGAACAATGTCGCTGCTAGTGGTGTGGGACCAACCTGGATCGCTGCGCTGGAAAGTGAACAGAATCATCGCAAGGTAGCAACCAATCGCCGCCAGCAACAACCACGATGCCTCGCGCAACAAACGCGTCAACTTGGGCGACATAGGCTCAGCGGGGCGAGCCATGGAGGGCTTTAACAATCCGAACATCGAGACCATTTGCAAAAGGTGAGCGTAATTATAGCGCCATCAACCTCGACAAAGCGCACAAATACCCGGAAAATTCGTCCCTCTCCACACACATTCGCCCTCATGACAACAAAACATCACAGTCTTATCATTCTTGGCTCTGGCCCTGCCGGCTACAGCGCCGCGGTATATGCCGCGCGCGCCAACCTCAACCCCGTGCTGATCACCGGCCTTGCCCAAGGTGGCCAACTCATGACCACGACTGATGTGGACAACTGGCCCGCCGACGCCGACGGCGTGCAGGGTCCGGAGCTGATGGAGCGCTTCCTCAAGCACGCCGAGCGCTTTGGGACGGAAATGGTGTTTGATCACATCAACACGGTGAATCTCAAACAACAGCCGTTCACGTTGGTCGGCGATTCCGCGACATACACCTGTGACGCGTTAATCATCGCCACCGGCGCTTCGGCGCGCTACCTCGGTTTGCCGTCAGAACAATCGTTCATGGGCAAAGGTGTCTCGGCCTGCGCGACCTGCGACGGATTTTTCTACAAAGGCGAAGACGTGGCGGTGATCGGCGGCGGTAACACGGCTGTGGAAGAAGCGCTGTATCTCAGCAACATTGCGAAATCCGTCACCCTTGTGCATCGTCGCGATAAGTTGCGTGCGGAAGCCATCCTGATCGACAAGCTCATGGAAAAAACAAAAACCGGCAATCTACGCGTCGAATGGAATTACACTCTCGACGAAGTGCTGGGCGACCAAAGCGGCGTGACCGGTGTGCGTATCAAAAACACCGCAGCAGCGGGCACGAAAGATCTGGCGCTTAAGGGCGTATTCATAGCCATTGGCCATACGCCGAACACGCAGATTTTCGAAGGCCAGCTTGATATGGCAAACGGCTACATCAAAACTCAGGGCGGCAACAACGGCAATGCGACCGCGACCAGCGTTCCTGGTGTATTTGCTGCGGGCGACGTGCAGGATCACGTCTATCGCCAAGCGGTCACCAGTGCCGGCACCGGCTGCATGGCCGCACTCGACGCACAAAAGTATTTAGAAGATTTGCGCTAGCTGACGCTTTCACTAAAGCACCTCGTGAAACAGCGCGCCAGTCCTCACTCTCAGGCCGACTCCTCCGGGCAAGACGATGATTTCGCGTTGTTCCGCGATGCAGTCGCCGATGTCACACCAGTGCAGATACCCGAAAAGGCACTGCTCGCAAAGCCACGTCCCAAACCCGTTCCAGGGCAGTTGCTACGTGACGAGCGCGAAGTTCTTAAGGAGGCGCTGAGCGATCCCCTAGACGTTACGGAGGACATCGATAGTAACAGTGTGTTCGTGCGCCCCGGTTTGCCGCGCAATATCGCGCGTCGGCTGCGTAGCGGTTATTGGTCGGTTCGCCTCGAACTCGATTTGCACGGCTATACCACCGATGCGGCACGCACGCAGTTAGTCAATTTCTTGCATGATGCTCGCCTAGCGGGGCAACGTTGCGTGCGCATTATCCACGGCAAAGGACTGCGCTCTCAACATGGCGAGCCGGTTCTCAAACATCATGTTCGTCACTGGCTGATGCAGCGAGACGAGATCCTCGCTTTCGCCGAACCCCATTCGGCGGCGGGAGGCAGCGGCGCGGTCGTGGTGCTGCTTAAATCTCACAGCAAGAGCCTCGCTGAAACGGATGACTGATCGCGGCGGCGGCGCTACCAACCGCGCTAAACTCCGGATGATTTACGCAGTCTTTGCGACACTTAGTCATATGGTTCTGTTTTTTTATGCCACGCCCATAACCCACTATTTTCCCCTGGCGCGCTGCTATTATTACGAGCGTGACTTTGCACAAGAAACTTGCCGCTAGCGAATGAACCCGTATCAAAGCAAACTCGCTTGGGTGTTAGTGGGCCTGTTCACTTTAGTATGGTTTGGCAGCCTTGATTATCGTCACTTAGTCAAGCCCGACGAGGGGCGCTACGCAGAAATTTCTCGCGAGATGGCGAACTCCGGCGACTGGATCACGCCCCGGCTGAATGGCATCAAGTATTTTGAGAAACCGCCACTCCAGTATTGGCTGACGGCGTTGGCCTTCAATGCCTTTGGCGCTAATGAATGGACCGCGCGGCTCTGGACTGCGCTGTGCGGCTATCTCGGGATTGTAATTGTCGGTATAGGAGCAAAGCGCTTACATGGCGTAAAGGTCGGATGGCTCAGCGTGCTGTTTCTTGCTACCAATTTCTTTTACGTTGGTCTCGGGCACATCAATACCTTGGACATGGGTCTGACGTTTTTCCTCACTTTGTCCTTGGTCGCATTTTTGGTCGCGCAACATGCGCCACAATCCAGTCGCGCTGAAATATCATGGATGCTAGTTGCCTGGAGCGCCGTTGCGGGTGCGGTTCTCAGCAAAGGCCTGATCGGCGTGGTGATCCCCTCGGCAACGCTCGTGATCTACAGCCTAGCGCAGCGGGATGGGTCTGCGTGGCGTCGGCTCCACCCGCTGCCCGGTTTGCTTGTGTTCTTGGCCATAAGCGCGCCATGGTTTGTCACGGTGTCACTGCGCAATCCCGAGTTTCCCTATTTCTTTTTTATCCACGAGCATTTCTTGCGTTACGCCACCCACCTGCATCGGCGTGACGAGCCCTGGTGGTTTTTCATACCTATCCTTTGCATCGGGCTAATTCCTTGGACAATTGCCACCGTTGCGGGGTTTGTCTATGAACTCAAGGCTCAAACAAACCTCGGGCAATTTTCAGCGCAGCGTTTCCTGTTGGTGTGGTGTGGATTCGTGATGCTTTTCTTTAGCCTTTCCGGTTCAAAATTGCCCGCCTACATCCTGCCGATATTTCCGGCGCTCGCATTGCTGCTTGGGCCATACCTCTCACAAATAAGCACTAAGGTTTTGCTGTGGAATGCCGCAGCCGGCCTAGTTCTTGGTTTGGTGGGTTTGATCGCGCTGCCGCTCGTACTGCATGCGCGTGAAGACTGGGCTGAATTCGCTCTGTATCGCAACTACAGTCAGTGGCTCGCCGTCGCGATGGCCGTGCTGGCAATGGGCGGTGGCTTTGGCTTGTATTTATCCAAGCAACGCCGTTTGATGGCTGCGCTAACGTTGCTGGGCATCAGTGGTTTCGTGGCGATCATGCTCGGCTTGCTGGGGCACGAAAGCCTTGCGCCGTCGAATTCAAGCTATTACATAGCCCAAGAACTCAAACCTATGTTGCGCGTCGACATACCGCTCTACAGCATAAAAATATACGATCAGACACTGCCGTTTTACCTCAACAGGACCGTGACGCTCGTTGCTTATGTCGATGAGTTTGAATACGGCCTTAAGCAGGAGCCGGAAAAATCCATTCCCACGCTGGCCGAGTTCGAGACCGTCTGGCGCAGCGGCCAACCTGCCCTTGCCGTCATGGCGCCTGAGCAGTATCTGGCGTTCATTGCGCAACAACTACCGATGCGCTTTATCACTCAAGATAGCCGCCGTGTTATCATCGCGACACAATAATGATCCCGTTTTAACATCATGAACACGCTCAGCTTTTCGCTGATTTTGACCGGAGTTTTGTTGAACGCCGCGGCACAGCTTTTACTCAAAGCCGGCACCAATGCCGTCGGCCATTTTGCTTTTGATCGCGGCAATATTCTCCCCGTCGGTTGGCAGCTTGCGACGGAGCCCCACATTCTCTCGGGCATGGCTTGTTATGGCTTGAGCCTAGCCGTATGGATCATGGCGCTGTCGCGCGTTGAAGTTAGCATCGCCTATCCGATGCTGTCCATCGGCTATGTAATCAACGCCATCGCCGCATGGTACTTGTTTGGCGAATCCATCACGCTGATGCGACTGATGGGTATAGGCATTATTGTCATCGGCGTATACGTCGTGGCGCGTTCTTAATCGCAACCATGCCGTTTCTACCTTTCGCCCGCCCCACCATTGATGAAGCCATGATCAGCGCTGTGGCCGATATGCTGCGCTCGTTGTGGATCGCGACCGGCCCGCAAGTTAGCCTGTTTGAGAAGCATCTTTCTGAGTATTTTGGAGGCCGGCGGGTCATCACCCTGACTTCTGCAACGGCGGCGCTGGAAGTGGCCCTGCAACTCATCGGCGCCGGACCGGGCGATGAGATTATTACACCGGCGCAGAACTTTTTTGCTGCGGCAAACATGATCGAAAAAGTCGGCGCCACGGCCGTTTTTGTTGACGTTGATCTCATCACGCGCAACATCAATCTGGACGCTGCGGAGGCGGCGATCACACCGCGTAGCAAAGCGCTGCTGCCGACGGATTTCAACGCGCCCCTTGACCCCACTCGACTCGCGGACATCGCTCAGCGCCATCAATTGCGGATCGTTGAAGACGCGGCGCTGGCCATCGGTTCCCGCGCCAACGGTAATCCCGTGGGAAGCTTGGGCGATCTCACTGCTTTTAGTTTTCATCCCAACAAAAACATGACCACCATCGAGGGCGGCGCGTTGGTTGTCAACAACGCCGAAGAAGCCGCGCGCGCGTTGCAATTACGCTTTCATGGCATACGCCGTCTGCCCGATGGCACCCGCGATATCGACACTGCGGGTGGAAAATTTAATTTGAACGACGTCAGCGCGCGGCTTGGTGTAGCACAACTTGCCCAACTCGACGCCTGGTGCGAAAAGCGCCGCAAACTAGCGATGCAGTATTTTGCATGCTTGGCCGACGATCTCCTTCTCAGCGCCGAAATGTTGCCTCCACAAAACAATCTCGGCCATAGCTGGAACATGTTTACCGTGCTGCTGCCTCTCGCGGCGATGAAAATACCCCGCGCTATATTCATCAAAGCCATGGAGTCGCACGGCATCGGCATAGGCATTTCCTATGAGGCGGTCCATTTGACAAGCCTGTTTCGTGGCAAAGGCTATCGCGAGGGCATGTTCCCCGTTAGTGAACGCATCGCAAATGAGACAGTAACGTTGCCATTATTTCCCGCGATGACGCTGACAGACGTGGAACGGGTCTGCGAAACCTTGCGCCACGTCATTCGTTCGAACGGAAAATAAATGGCGCCCCATCTTTCCGTTGTTATCCCGGTCTACAACGAGGAAGCCGGCTTGGCTGCGTTATTCACGCGGCTCTATTCCGCCCTCGATAAGATTAAGTGCAGTTATGAAATTATTTTTATCAACGACGGTAGCCGCGATCGCTCGGCAGCCATGCTGCGCGAACAGTTTGAGCGCCGCCCCGACGTCACCCGCGTGATCTTACTCAACGGCAATTTCGGTCAGCACATGGCGATCATGGCTGGCTTCGGCAAAGCGACCGGCGAAGTAATCGTCACGCTCGATGCGGACCTGCAAAACCCGCCGGAGGAAATCGGTAACCTGCTGCGTAAGATGGACGAAGGCTACGATTATGTCGGCACCATAAGGCTGATGCGTAAAGACAGCGTGTGGCGCAAGAGCGCATCCAAAGGGATGAACCATCTGCGTGAGCGCTTCACCAAAGTAAAAATGACCGACCAGGGCTGCATGTTGCGCGCCTACAGCCGCGACATCATCGCGGCCATCAATAGCTGCAATGAGATCAACACCTATATCCCCGCGCTGGCCTACACCTTCGCACGCAATCCGGTGGAAATAGAAGTCGCCCACGCCGAACGAGCCGCGGGTGAATCGAAGTATTCGCTGTACGGTTTGATCCGCCTGAATTTCGATTTGATCACCGGCTTCTCCATCGCACCACTGCAATTGTTCTCGCTGTTCGGCATGGTGGTTTCGTTGCTCTCCGGCATCTTCTTTGTCTACCTTGTCATCCGCCGTTTAATCATCGGGCCCGAGGCAGAAGGTCTGTTCACGCTATTCGCGGTCACCTTCATGCTGATCGGCATCCTGTTATTTGGCGTGGGATTGCTGGGCGAGTATGTCGGACGCATCTATATGCAGGTGCGCGAACGGCCACGATATTTGATTCAAGCGGTGCTTGAGCGTAAAGACGAAGGTCTAGTAACGATTAATGTAGAAGCGCCCAGGGCAGGCCCGCCGGTGGCGACTTGAAATAAACGACGTTCCGTTTATCCTTCACCCCTCATTATTTTATGCCTTCCGCCATTGTCTTCGCCTACCACAACGTAGGTGTGCGCTGCCTGTCCGTAGTGCTCCATCACGGGATAGCTGTGCGCCTGGTTGTGACCCATGAAGACAATCCGAATGAAAATATCTGGTTCGATAGCGTTAAGGAACTCGCCGGCCAACATGGTATTCCGGTGATGTCACCGGATGACCCAAACGTCCCCGCATTCGTACAACGCATACGCGACAACGCACCTGATTTTATTTTTTCTTTCTACTATCGATTGATGTTGAAACCCACGCTGCTGAGTATTCCCAAGCGTGGCGCTTTCAACATGCATGGCTCGCTGCTGCCGAAATACCGTGGCCGGGTGCCGATCAATTGGGCGGTGATCAACGGCGAAACGGAAACCGGCGCAACACTCCACGCCATGCTGGAAAAACCTGATGCGGGCGACATTTACGGCCAGCAATCCGTGTCCATTCTCCCCGACGATAACGCGCTTGATGTGTTTGAAAAAGTGACGGCCGCTGCAGGATCAGTGTTAGACGACGTGTTGCCGTCACTGCTCAACGGCAAGGCCGTGGGCGTCCGGCAAGACCTGAGCAAAGGCAGTTACTTTGGCGGCCGCAAACCTGACGACGGCCGCATCGACTGGCGCGCTTCCGCGCAAACCATACATAACCTGGTGCGTGGCGTAGCGCCGCCCTACCCCGGTGCCTTTTGCGATATACAGGGCAAGCGTCTGCGTATCTTGCGCACTAAGTACGCGGCGGAGAAGCACATGGATAGCGCCTCTCCGGGTATATACGCCGCGGGAGGCAATATCCATGCGGTGTGTGGCGATGGTGGCGTGCTCAAATTACTAGAAATCGACATGGACGACGCACCGATTAGCTACGATAGGTTTTGTGCGCTTTTCGGCGTACAATCGGCGACTCAAAAAATCCGGTTGATTAAGTGAAACGAATCCTCATCCTCGGCGTCAACGGCTTCATCGGACATCATTTGTCCAAGCGCATTCTTGCGACCACCGATTGGCAGGTTCATGGCCTCGACATGCAGAGCGATCGCGTCAGCGAAATGATGACAAACGAGCGTTTCCATTTCACCGAGGGCGACATCACCATCAACAAAGAATGGATTGAGTACAACATCAAGAAAAGCGATGTGGTTTTGCCGTTGGTCGCCATCGCCACGCCCGCAACCTATGTCAAAGAACCATTGCGTGTATTCGAGCTGGATTTTGAAGCGAACCTACCCATCGTTCGCGCCTGCGTGAAATACGGCAAACGCATCTTGTTTCCGTCGACGTCGGAAGTGTATGGAATGAGTACCGACGCGGAATTTGATCCTTACACTTCGTCACTGGTTTATGGCCCGATCGAAAAGCAGCGCTGGATTTACGCGTGCTCGAAGCAACTAATGGATCGCGTGATCTGGGCCTACGGCGCGCAGGAGAATTTGGATTTCACCTTGTTTCGCCCGTTCAACTGGATCGGTGCGGGACTGGATTCCATCCACACCGCCAAGGAAGGCAGCTCCCGTGTGATTACGCAATTTTTCGGGCACATCGTGCGCGGTGAGCCGATCAAGCTCGTCGACGGGGGCTCGCAAAAACGCGCCTTCACCTACATCGACGACGGCGTTGATGCGCTGATGAAGATCATCGAAAACAAAGACCGCATTGCTAGTGGAAAAATCTACAACGTCGGTAATCCCGCCAACAATTATTCCGTGAAAGAACTGGCAAAGATGATGCTCGATTTAGCGCTGACCTATCCGGAATACAAAGACAGCGCCACCAAAGTGCAAGTGTTGGAAACCACTGCGGGAGAATACTACGGCAAAGGTTATCAGGACGTGCAAAATCGCGTGCCGAGTATTGCGAACACAAAGCGCGAATTGAATTGGGTACCTAAGGTTTTCATGGCAGACGCCTTGCGTAACATCTTTGATGCCTATCGGACTCTAGTTTCCGAAGCCAGAGACTTGGTGTAATTCAATTTCTAAATCAAAAATTGCTTGGTCGGCTGCGCCTTGCCTTCGCATCCTTTTTTATTCAGAAATGGATCCAGCATGCGCAAAGCCTCCAAGCATTTGCCGGCCGAGCGAATTTAGACTAGGCTTAGTCCAGTTAAAAAATGCATTGAGCAGAATCATCGACACAGTCAATATTCATCACGCAAAAACCCATCTTTCCAAGTTAGTCGAACAAGCCAGCCAGGGTGAAGAGATCATTATCGCCAAAGCGGGCAAGCCCATGGCCAAGCT
>JBDSJK010000408.1:0-2992 GCA_039917535.1 Burkholderiales bacterium | reverse complement strand
TACAGCGATCGTGAGCAACACTTTCGCCACCGACTTCAGCGTCTATTGGCGCACAGCCAATGACGCGCCGTCATCCGCCTATCTCCCGCGCGCCGAACTCCCGTTCCCCTACGCACCGACGATGATGTTGTGGATCGCTCCACTTTCGATGATCGGCCTGTGGCCCGCGTTCATGATTTGGGTGACGGCAAGCATGGTAGCGCTGGTGCTCGCCTGCCGCCGCCATCTGTCGCCCGCCGAAACCGCGCTCGTGGTCTTCAGCCCGCCGCTGATCAACGGGCTGGCCATGGGGCAAGTTTCGGCGGCGTTAGCAGCGCTCATGCTTTGGGCGGTCACGACGGACAGGCGGATCATCGCGGGCATTGCCCTCGCCGTGATCGCATCGATCAAGCCCCAAATCGTGCTGCTCGCGCCGCTGATGATGCTCCTCAACCGCGATTGGCACGCGTGCGCTGCTGCAGCCGTCACGTTCTTGGGACTGATTTTGATGAGCATCGTCCTGTTCGGTTGGCAGCTGTGGCCTGACTGGATCGGGTCGATGGACAATTTCCGGTCGGTACTTCACGCTCAGGATGTGCTTGGCGTCGCGGCCACGCCTGCATCCGCCGCCGAGAATTATGGCTTGCCGCCACTACCGTTTCTGGTGGGCGGCTTTCTCGTCGGTATCTGGCTAATATTTCGATGCCGAAACAGCGCACCGCTCGCCAAATGCGCTGCCATCGCCGGAGCAAGTTTATTGTCCGCGCCTTACGCGTTGACGTATGATCTGGCGCCGATCATCCCGATGCTAGTGTTTGCGACATTTCGGGGCAGTATCGCGGCTGCGATCGCCCTGTCCGGCGCGTTGCATCCCATTCCGCTGATTGTGGCAGCCTTCAAATTGAATCGGGCTGCCAAATGAGCCCTTGTTAACACCATCGGCGTGCGCCTACTTCCGAATAGCTTCACGTCGGCTCGCTATGAATCCCATCTCGATCTTCGCTATGCGCCTCGTTCGCGTCGAGGGGGCGCGAACAACTGAAGCGCCGCCGCAGTGCGGTCGACTTGGCGTGGAGCCTGCGCTTGGCGACCATTAATATGGAACGCGTTTCTCCGTGATGGATCGTCATGGGGTAAGGATAAGGAAACAAGCTTACCGTCTGGTAGAAGCCTCTAGCGGGTCAGGGTTCCATCCGACGCGACGTGTCGGCCTTGTATCCGGCACAAATGATGGGCAACCATGCCGCAAGGGGGCGACATGGCCGAGACTGCGTGGTGGGAAAAGCGCTGGTTCCTTGCGCTCATCGTGTTGGCCTCGGCGATCCCGCTACTGATTCCAGAAACACCGCCGCTGGTCGACCTTCCTGGTCACATGGGTCGCTTCCGAGTTCAACTGGACCTTGCCAATTCGCGCGACCTGCAGCGTTATTTTGAATTTCACTGGATGCTGGTCGGAAACCTGGGGGTCGATTTGCTCGTGATCCCGCTAGAGCCACTGATCGGGCTGGAATCGGCGGTGAAGTTGATCGTCGCGGCCATACCGCCGCTAACGGTTGTGGGAATTTTCTGGATCGCCAAGGAAGTGCACGGGCGCGTCCCGCCGACGGCCCTGTTCGCCGTTCCGTTCGTTTACGGATTCCCGTTCAATTTCGGCTTCATCAATTTCTCCTTGTCAACAGGCCTAGCGCTGATCGCGTTCGCATTCTGGCTCTATCTCACCAACCATCACCGCCTGGCATTGCGAGCTTGGTTGTTCACGGCGATCAGTTGTGCCTTGTGGATCGTTCATGCCTACGGATGGGGCATTCTGGGAATGCTTGCGTTCGCGTCCGAGTTGATCCGCCAAAGAGACATTGGACGCAGTTGGCGCCGCGCGTTCGGCTCATGCGTCGTTGCTATGCTGCCGCTTTCAATCCCGATTATAGTGATGATTGCTGGTAATGGCCAAACCGTCGCCGGTGGAACAGGCTATTTTTTTCCGTTTTGGGGGAAAATTTATGCGCTGGCTGACATGCTTCGCGACCGTTGGGTGGTATGGGACAGTTTTGGCGTCGCGGTCGCTCTCTTGTTATTGGGTGCAGCCCGCTTTGAACCGCATCTAAGATTCTCTCGTCAACTAATCTTGCCGGCGTTGCTTATCTGGCTGACGTTTTTGATTATGCCGAGCCAAGTCTTAGGCCTGACTTATGCAGATGTGCGCCTTGGCCCAATGATGTTCATTTTGGCTATTGTGGCAATCCGCGACACCGACGGGAACAAGCAAATCTCGCGACTACTGGCATGGCTCGGCATCGCATTTGCGGCGCTAAGGCTGATCGGTAATATGGTCAGCTTTGGCATCGCCGACCGCGAGACACGGACATGGCTCACGGCGCTCAGCCACATCCCCAACGGTGCGCCCGTGCTCTTTTTAATTGGCGAATTTTGTAACCAACGGTGGGAAATGCCTCGCCATGCGCACCTTGGGGGCTTCGTCATCACAAGACGGAATGGTTTTGCTAACAATCAGTGGGAGACTGCCGGGGCGCAGTTGCTCAGAGTCAATTATCCGGCGGCGGGCGAGTTTCGCACCCATCGTTCCACGATTACAAAAAGCCCCCAATGTTTGGCACGAATTGCGCGCGCTACAGGCAAGCAACTATTAACGGATCAACTGACGTCACGCGTCCTTCAGCGTTTCCCTCGCGATGCATTCGACTATGTTTGGATCATTCAGCCGGGTGAATTCGAAATGTTGTCGTCACCCGGGTTAACCCCGATTTGGCACCGCAAAGACGCAGTGCTCTATCGAATCGAGCACTAGAGAAACAGGCGGCTAGGAGATATCGCGTTGCGTAGCGGGATCTCGCAATACGCTCCGTCGGAGGATCAGCCGAAGGGCCGCAGCCACGATCAACGACGCTCCGACAAAATAGCCGCTGAAAATGCCGATGGCCGGCAGCGTCTTCAATTTCGGATGAGCAAGGATGCACGCGATACAGGCCGGAACCAGCGCGATCGTGTCGTGCCGCAG
>JBDSJK010000407.1:0-5198 GCA_039917535.1 Burkholderiales bacterium | reverse complement strand
ATCGTCTTCCCATTGCCGAGTAACGCCACTCCAGCGGGCACATCCTGAGTATAGTCTTCATCGCAACTGACGACCGACGAATTGAGCCACGGGCTGTGGGGGAGTAGCTTCTCGGCCTCATAGCCTTCAATGCCGACCACTGTAGCGAGTTGCATTTTTTGACGAGCGTCATCCGGGTCATCCGCTCGAACCCATACGGCCATTGGACCAAGCCCGGACGCACGCCAAGCGTCATGGTGTGCAGCATCTTCTATCGGCTTGAGCTTATAGATAGGCATAGTCATACCTCCTGGTCATTGGATGACGATAGGCGGCGGGTTGTCGCCTACGCTTGAGATGCTATCAGATACTTTTCGCTGCCGCAGCGGCCGGCAAGTTTAGTTCGCTTTGGCGGATATGCACTACGGGCGTGTCGCAAGCGTGTCCGCAGCAGAGTTTGGCCAAAGCGCGTCAAGAATCTACCTTCGAAGAGTTCAAAATCCCGTCTTCGTAGCGTGCACCTGTCGTGATCTTGGCCAATTGCGGTGCACCTGGCCCCAGGATGTGGAAGACGAGTTCGCCGTTGGCTAGCAGGTAGTCGGCGATAATCCGGCGGTGGCAACGCCACCACACCGCTTCGGCGCACATGACGGCGGTAAGCTCGGCATGGCCGAGCGACCGCAATTCCGCCAGGCCATCCTGAAACGCGCCGGTAGCCGCATAATCCGCATAGTTGCGGAAGCTCTTATTGTCCCAAAACATGTTGGGCGACGGGTGGGGGTGGAGGGTTGGTCTACGCAGGCCGCCGAGCTCAGGAATGTGGTGATAGGCTATGCCCGATTGGAGCAGCGCTTCCTTGATCGTGTCCAAATTGAACTGCGGGTTGGCGCGCGATCGTGGCATCTTTCGCACATCGGCTACAGCAGTGACGCGCGCCGCTTTCAACAGAGCGACAAATTCCGCCATCGAACGGTTGGAATGGCCGATGGTGTAGAATGGGAGATTCATTTTGGGCGCGGACGAGATGATTTCTGCGAGGCCGCCCCGTTAGCCATGAAGGTGTCGTCAGGCTGCCAGGCGAAGCGGACCGGCGAACTCACGTCGACCGCGTCCGCCTTAGTCGGGATCTTCTCGGAGCGTGGCGCATGCTTCCGGCCCAGGACCGCTGCCAGGATCAGGGCGTGATTGTACTCGATGCCATTGGCGCCGTGGAGCAGCGTGACCAAACGTCCCTTGCTCAGGTTGCGAAGTTCCCCCAAGGCGGTATTTTCAGCCAACTCCGCGCGATAGCGATGACGGAACTCTGTCCAACGCTCTGGCCGACGGCCGAACCAGCGGCGAAGTTCGGTAGATGGCGCGACGTCCTTTAGCCAGTGCGCGACATGCGCGTCGAAGCGGGTGATGCCTTGGGGCCAGAAGCGATCGACCAAGACGCGAACACCGTCAGCGTCTGCCGCCGGTTCATAGATGCGCTTGACCTGAATCACGTCTTAAGCCGTCTTCAACATGCGCGATAGCACCGGATGTTTCTGGGTCAAGTCCGCCAGTGTGTATTCATCCAGTACGCTCAAATAGGCCTGTAAAGCGCGCGCCAAAGCACCTCGCAGCCGGCAAGGTCCGGAAATAACGCAGGTATTCGTCTTCGAATCGAAGCATTCAACCATCGTGAAGTCTTCCTCGGTACGGCGCAACACGTCGCCCAGGCCGATCTCCTCGGGCGCACGGGCGAGACGTATGCCGCCATTGCGCCCCCTTACGGTCTCTAGGTAACCGCCTCGCCCAAGCTCAAATGCCACCTTCATCAGATGGTTTTTGGAGATGGCGTACGAATCGGCGACTTCTTGGATTGTCACCAGCTCGCCGTATTTGAGTGCCGCGTACATCAAGAGGCGCAGGCTGTAGTCCGAATAAAATGTCAGGCGCATGCGGCGTTTTATCCCGATAAAGATGTATCAAATATATTGCTTTAAGGACAACTACGCAATAGGCTCAAAACATGGCGCCAAAGGCGTATTTTGGTAGCAAAATGATCTCGGAGAATCCCCGCCGCCAGCCCGTTCACCCCTCGATTGATGAAGGGACAGTCCGCACGTTGGTACATGCGTTTTACGCCAAGGTCCGCGATGATCAAGAGCTGGGTCCCATTTTTGCGCGGGTGATTGGCAACGGTTGGGATCCACACCTCGCCAAAATGTGCGATTTCTGGTCCTCAGTCATGTTGATGAGCGGGCGATATAAGGGCAATCCCATGATTGCCCACATGCGTCTAAAGACGGTGCAGCCTGAACATTTCGAGCGGTGGCTCTCACTGTTTCGCGAAGCCGCGATGGAAGTCTGCACGCCGCAAATTGCCTCGTTGTTCATCGCGAAGGCCGAAAATATCGCCCGGAGTTTACAACTCGGCATGTTCTTTCGGCCCATGGCTGCCGCCTCGGGCACGCCGATCGCAGGTGGCCGGCCATGACTTATGTCGTCACCGATGCCTGCATCAAATGCAAATGCATGGAATATGTCGAAGTCTGTCCCGTGCATTGCTATTACGAGGGGGAGAACATGCTCGTCATCCATCCCGACGAATGCATCGACTGCGGTGTCTGCGTTCCGGAATGCTCGGTCGATGCAATTTTGCAGGATTAATAAGATGGATTGGAGACATGGCTGGCAATGAACGCGCGATACGCCCGCATCTGGCCCAACATTAGCAGCAATGGGCAAGCTCCGCCTGATGCCGAGCATTGGGCGAACGTGCCGAACAATCGTGAGAGCCATTTCAGCGCCGCTCCGGAGAGGGCCGCGCTGGATGAGGACACCCGAATCGCGTTGCAAGGTGGTGATCCAGCCATAGTTTTCCTAGTCGCCACTAAGACGGATCGCCCCCCATTTGGAAGCCTATTGGCGAACGTGCTGGAACGAGCAGCCCGCAACCCACACCGTTGAAGGAGTGTAACTATGAGTGCTAGCCCCGCCCGTCATGAGGTCGAATACGAATTGACGAGGGTTGTCACGCCCCCCAAACCGGCCGCAGCCGTCAAGGTCCTCACCCCGGCGCCGATTGAGGCGGTCATGCATCCTCATGTCTACCGTATCGCGCTTGGGTGTTGGGTGGTTTTCATGGCGATTTTCTGGGTGACGTTTTGGGTCAGCGCGAACGCGTTGTTCATGGTGGTGATCGGAACATTTTACGCCGTTATGTTCTTTGGCGTTCCCTACATGATGCTGCGCATGGTTCCCGGTCGGACCAATGCGAAAGGTCCATTTTTCGTTTTCCTCGAAAAGCCTTTCGCCATTATTGACGGTACGATGCACGGCTATGAGGCTTTGCTGCAAGTTGTGATGGTCCCGGCATGTCTAATTCTGGGCGGAACGGCGATCGCTTTCATTATCCGGTCGGCCCGGGCCCTGCACTGACGCGGGCCGACCAATGAAGCGCACGTTTGAATCCCCGCTGGTGGGCTTCGCCTATCTGCTGTTGCCGGCCCTCTGGTTCGGCCTGCTGGTGGGCGTGTCCTTCATCGCGACGCCAGCAAAATTTGATGCCGCATCGCTCGCTTTGCCCGTGGCGCTAGATGTTGGCCGCGCAACTTTTGCGATATTCAACAAAGTCGAATGGTTTTTGGCCGCGGCTATGATTCCAGTGGTGATCTTTTCCGGTCCTCGCCTTTTTCCAAGCATGGCTGTCGTGGTCCTAGGAAACCTGCTCCTGGCACAATCGGCGTGGCTTCTACCCATGCTCAATGACAGAATCGAAACCATCATGGCGGGAGGTCATCCCAGGCCATCACTAGACCACATCTTCTACATTGGCATTGACCTTGTGAAACTTGCCGTGCTCGCGGCGATGGTCTGGAAGGAAGGCACTCGTATCCTGCCGCTAATGCTGAGGTTACCCAAAATCGAACGATAGCGTTCGACATAACATGGAAGAGGAGAAACACTCATGACTTTCGAATTGCCCCCGTTGCCCTATCCTGCAGAGGCACTTGCGCCATATATGTCGGTGCGGACCCTGTTGTTGCATCACGGTAAGCATCATGCCGGGTATGTTTCCAAACTTAATGAGTTGGTCTCCGGAACATCATTCGCGAGCTTGCCACTCGACGAAGTTATTCGGTCGTCCCATACGACGGCGGAGACACAGAATATCTTCAACAACGCAGCACAGCATTCAAACCACTGCAAATTTTGGCTTTCCATGAAGCCGAATGGCGGCGGCAATGTTCCAGGCGCACTGGAGCGCCGGCTGGTGGCACAGTTCGGCTCCGTAAATGCCTTCAAAGCAGAGTTTGTCGCGCAAGGCTTGTCTCAGTTTGGCTCTGGTTGGGTTTGGCTGGTGGAAACGGAGGGCGTGTTGCGGATTCAGCGTACCGCTAATGCGGTAACCCCCATTATCACCGGCGAAATGCCGCTCCTGGTATGTGATGTGTGGGAACATGCTTACTACTTGGATTATGAAAATCGGCGCAGTGATTATTTGAAGACCTTTATTGACCATTTGGTTGACTGGGAAGCCGCGGCTGCTGGTCGCCTGGCGTAAGTCAGAAGTTCTTTGACTCTTTCCGAGGAAGTGCGAGTATTGTTGCGGGTCCATGCTGACATGGGACCGAATGCCGCGATGCAATGGAGGCCAAGCGGAAATGTCCCGCTGAATGTTGAAATTGGTCGGCCGATGTTACACCTTCACGCTGCCCATGAGTGGAAGTGGAGAATGACTGAGCGCCAAGCCCATTGGAACGAGGCCTACACAACCAACGCCGAAACCAATGTAAGCTGGTATCAACGAAATCCGAGCCGCTCTCTTGAACTCATCACGGCTGCCGCGCCATGCACTGGGTCCGTAATCGACGTGGGTGGGGGCGCATCAAACCTGGCTGATGCACTGCTGTCCAATGGATACTCAGACCTCACCGTGCTGGATATTTCCGCAGTAGCGCTCGAACTATCAAAGGCACGCCTGGGGCGCCTGTCCGGTAAGATATTCTGGATAGTTGCCGATATTACGCATTGGCAGCCTCAACGGACATGGGATGTCTGGCACGACAGAGCAGTGTTCCACTTTCTCACGGCTGCCGAGGCACAAGACGCCTATATCGCAGCACTAAAGAGGTGCACCATAGTTGGTTCTGCAGTGATTATGGCGACGTTTGCGCTGACCGGTCCGGAAAAATGCAGCGGTCTGCCTGTCCAGCGATACAGTCCAGCAACTTTGGCCGCGCGGCTGG
>JBDSJK010000406.1:0-3393 GCA_039917535.1 Burkholderiales bacterium | reverse complement strand
GGCGAATTACCTTCCGGCAAAAGTAGTGAACCAAGCCTGATCGCACTGGGGAAAGCCCTTTCCCGGCGCGATTTTTTGTCCTCCAAAAACCACTCGAATTTAAGACCATGAAAGTAAGAGCATCCGTCAAGCGCCTTTGCGAAAGCTGCCGCATCGTGAAGCGAAAGAACGTCGTTCGCGTCATTTGCAAGAATGCGCGGCACAAGCAGCGGCAAGGCTGAAACTATTTTGGATTTTCGATTTTGGATTGGCCTCGCGCCGTCCGGCAGGGATCGAAAAGCCAGGAAAGCCAACTATCCCATCGCGAAAATTCACAACTCAAAATCCCACATAGTATATGCCCCGAATCCTAGGCGTTGAAATCCCAGGCGACAAACGCATCGAAGCGTCCCTGCCTTACATCTACGGCATTGGCCCAACCACGTCGAAGCGCATCCTCGAACGGGCCAATATCAATCCTGAAACCCGAGCGAAGGACTTGAGCCCGGAGCAACTCAATCAGATCATTCAGGCGATTACCGCGAGTAAGCTGCCGATCGAGGGTGACCTGCGCCGCGAATTACAGGCCAATCTTAAACGACTCCAAGCCATCAACTGCTATCGCGGCATTCGCCATCGGCGGAGCCTGCCCGTGCGTGGCCAGCGGACTTCCACCAACGCGCGAACCCGAAAAGGTCCCCGCAAGACTGTGGGCGTTCAGCGCGCAAAGACCAAATAAGCAAATCAACAAGAACGCATATGCCCGATTCCAAGAAACCTAAGGCTTCCGAGACAGAAGCCGCCACCGCGGTCCCGGAGGCGACGACACCGGCATCACCCGCAGCACCTGAGGCGCCGGTCGCTTCTGGTGAAACCACGACCGCCGTTGCTGCTGAGCCTGCAAAAGTTCCCAAGGCGAAGAAGACTTCCAAAAAAGCAGCCGGAGCAGCGACTCCTGCCGAGCCAAAGAAGGAAGAGAATCTCTCGCTCGATCCGAACGCGGTCGTCGAGCAGATCAAGATCATCAAGGCGAAGGGCAGTAAGAATGTTCACAACGGTATCGCCCACGTGCAGGCTTCCTTTAACAATACAATCGTTAGTATCACCGACATGGCAGGTCATGTAATTGGCTGGTCCAGCGCTGGTAAGTGTGGATTCAAGGGCTCGCGCAAAAGCACGGCATACGCCGCGCAGATGGTCGCCCAGGATGCGTGCCGTCAGGCAATGGGGCACGGTCTCAAGGAAGTCGAAGTAAGGGTCAAGGGTCCGGGCGCGGGTCGCGAGTCAGCCGTCCGTGCCATGCAGGCTGTAGGGCTCGAAATCAGCCTGATCAAGGATGTTACCCCGGTTCCTCATAATGGGTGTCGCCCGCCGAAACAGCGGCGCGTCTGATCGGGAAACTTTAGAACACCAAAGAAAGCTAACCAGATATGGCACGTTACACAGGCCCCAAATCAAAAATCTCCCGCCGTTTCGGGGTGGCCATTTTTGGCCCCTCCAAAGCCCTTGAGCGCAAAAACTATGGCCCCGGCATGCACGGACCAAAGGGATCGCGCCGCAAGCAGAGCGAATACTCC
Organism: Burkholderiales bacterium; assembly: GCA_039917535.1. Taxonomy (GTDB): domain Bacteria; phylum Pseudomonadota; class Gammaproteobacteria; order Burkholderiales; family JALYOK01; genus JBDSJK01. Next base: position 1,837 of record JBDSJK010000406.1, on the reverse strand, counting down.
ACGGCACTCGCCGAAAAGCAAAAACTTCGCTATCAATACGGCATCCTCGAACGGCAGTTCCGCCGCTACTTTAGCATCGCATCCACCCGACGCGGTGTGACCGGTGAGATCCTGCTTCAACTTCTCGAAACCCGCCTCGATAACGTCGTCTATCGCCTTGGCTTCGCCAATTCGCGTAATGCGGCCCGCCAGCTCGTCTCGCACGGGCATGTGCAGGTCAACGGACGGAAGGTCGATGTCTCGTCGTTCAATGTTAAGGCAGGCGACAACATTACGGTGAAAGACAAACCCCAGTCGCGCCGGCTCGCCGCGCGCAATCTTGAGCTGACGCAAATTACGCCGGTGCCCGATTGGCTGACAGTGGACAAGGATCAATTCACAGGGGCGGTTTCGCGCATTCCGACGCGGGAAGAGATCGCGCCGATCGTCAACGAGCAGCTCATCGTCGAGCTTTACTCGCGGTAAGCGTCGCGGTTCAGTCTTCCAAAAGAAATGCCGGTTCCCTTCGGGGAATCGGCTTTTCCCTTTTTCGGAGCCTCATGCTGGACCGGTGGCGAACGTGGGACGGAATTTCAATCCGTCCTACTGTGACAGGCGCTGGCTGTCGGGTAATTCGTCATTACCGGCTCGGCGGTGACGGATTACAAATCCGCCCCTCTTTGCAGGAGTCGTTAGAATGTGTGGATGAACAAGCCGGACCTTAGCTTGGGTTCAAACCATGTGCTTTTGGGCGGCATGATTTGATTTGCATCCGCGATCGCCATGAGTTGAACGACCGTCGTCGGATACATTGAGAACGCGACGGCCGCCTTCTCCGAATCGACCTGCTTTACCAACTCCCCGGGGCCGCGGATTCCGCCGATGAAGTCGATGCGCTTGCTGGTGCGTGGATCGTCGATGCCAAGCACCGGGGCCAGCAGGCGATCTTGCAGGCCGGTGACGTCGAGTTGGGAAATGGGGTCGGCGTCTGGCGAGGGCTTCCAGGTGAGGTCATACCACGCGCCATCGAAATACATGCGGATCTCGCCGGGCGCGGTCGGGGTTGGCGAGCCATTTGCATTCAATGAAAACGCTTTGCCCACCGCGGCCAGAAATGCCTCCTTCGTCAGCCCGTTGAGATCTTTCACGGCGCGATTGTAGGGCAAAATCTGGAGTTGGCTCGCGGGGAAGAGCACGCATAGAAACCAATTGTATTCCTCCTCGCCACTATGTTGCGGATTTGCCTCGCGGCGCTCGCGGCCCACGCGTGCAGCGCTGGCGGTGCGATGATGTCCATCCGCCACGTACGAGCACGCCAACTGACTCATGGCATTGATGAGCGCATCGGCGCCTGCCACCCGCCAGACAGTGTGCTGGATTCCGTCGGGCGCGGTGAAGTCGTAGGTAGGCGGTCCTTTCAATACCTCGGCGACGAGCGCATCGACCTCGGCGTTATCGCGATAAGTCAGGAAAACCGGTCCGGTATTGGCGCCCAGCGTGCCGATGAGTCGAGTGCGATCGTTTTCCTTATCGGGTCGTGTCTTCTCATGCTTCTTGATGATGTCGCGCTCGTAATCCTCGAGATGGCAAACGGCGGCGAGGCCCGTCTGCACATGATTGCCCATGCGTTGCTGGTATAGATAGATGCACGGCTCGGTCTCGCGCACGAGCGCTCCGCGTTGCTGCAACGCGAGGAAGTTTTCCCGCGCTTTGGCATACACGGCGTCCGAATATGGATCGGTCTCAGGCGGCAGATCAATCTCCGCGCGATCCACGTGCAGCAGGCTGTTCGGTTTGCCGGCGGCGAGGGCCGCGGACTCTGCGCGATCGACAACATCGTAGGGGACGCAGGCGACTT
>JBDSJK010000405.1:0-3508 GCA_039917535.1 Burkholderiales bacterium | reverse complement strand
CGCATGGCGTACATTTTCGCGACCGGCGTGGAGATGTGGCTCGCGGCCGAGCATGATCAAGTCCTAGGCGTTGCGGTGTTTCGCATCATTGAGAACACCCACGCGGGCCGCAAATTGTACGTGGATGATTTAGTGACGGACGAGACGAAGCGCTCTACCGGCGTCGGCAAGTTACTACTGGATGGATTGACGGAAGAAGCGCGGCAACGCGGCTGCCAAACGATAGATCTTGATTCCGGCACCCAGCGCACCGATGCCCATCGTTTTTATTTTCGCGAGCGGATGGGGGTCAGGGTGTTTGGTTTTACTAAATTTCTTTAATATGCCCCGCCGGGAGTCGCATGGATATTAGCTTCTGGCGATGTATGGGCTGCGAGCCGCGCTGTTATTGGCCTGCAGGACATTACTTCTTTTTCTCGGGTACCTTAGTTTTTTCAGGCTCGTCGAAATCGTCGAAGAACTCATCGGAGTTTTTCTTCGGCGGATTGCCGTCATAGACCAATGATTCACGGCGCTGCAGGTAGGCATCACGCAGGAATGAATAGCGGTCCAACGCAGCCTCATCCAGGACTTTTTCCGTGTCCAATAAGTTAGAGCGCAGGTTAATCACGTTAAGCACATTTGCGCCCGTGGTCACGTTTGCCTTATTCGCATAAGTCGAAGGCGTGAGAAATATGTCGACAACCCGGCCACTCGCGTCACGGGTTGTGCTGGGTCCCATCAACGGCAGCACGAAATACGGGCCGGGGCCCATACCCCATACGCCCAGAGTTTGGCCAAAATCCTCTCTATGTTTCGGCGCGCCCGCCGCGCCCGCCACATCAATAACTCCACCCAGGCCAAACGTGGTGTTGATGATGAATCGGCCGCCATCGGCGACCGCCTGGCCAAATTTTGCTTGGAATAGATCGTTGAAAAACACCGTGACGTCGTCGAGGTTGTTGAAGAAATTCGTAACGCCGGTGCGCACAAATCTTGGCGTCACGAGGCGATAGGCCTGTGCAACGGGCTTCAGTACGGCCTTGTCGGCCCCATCGTTGAATTTGTAAACGCTGCGGTTGTAGGATTCCCACGGATCACGCGGGTCCCGCTCGCCGGGCAGGGTCGCGCAGCCGGAAAACGACAGGGTCGCGAGCAGCGAAACAAAAAGAATGCGTTTATTATTCAGTAAATGCATAGCCGTCCCAGTTTTTTGTTAACGGTTTGTATCCATCCCGAAACGCATCGACAGATCGATTGCCTTCACGTCCTTGGTCAATGCGCCGACAGAAATTCGGTCCACCCCGGTTTCCGCAATCGCGTGTACCGTATTAAGATTCACGCCGCCCGATGCTTCTAATTTTGCCCGACCGGCATTGATAGCCACCGCGTCGCGCATGCGCCCAAGATCGAAATTATCCAGCAAGATCATTTTAGCGCCCGCGGCCAGGGCCTCATTCAATTGCTGTAGCGTTTCCACCTCGATTTGAATCGGCACGCCTGCGTGTTGCTGTGCTTGTTTCAGCGCGGTTACCACGCCCCCCGCCGCCATGATGTGATTCTCCTTGATGAGCACGCCGTCGTAAAGCCCGATGCGGTGGTTGGTCCCGCCGCCGATGCGCACCGCGTATTTTTGCGCCAGGCGTAATCCCGGCAGCGTCTTACGCGTATCGACAATCACGGCGTGGGTGCCACGAATCGCGTCAACGTAACGTTTGGTCACAGTCGCGGTCGCAGAGAGCGTCTGCAAGAAATTTAGCGCCGTGCGTTCGCCCGTCAACAAAGCGCGTGCTGGGCCGGCGATGGAACACAAGCTCTGGTTTGGCTCCGCAGCCATACCTTCCTGCAAGCGCCATTCCACGCGCACTTCCGGGCTGATGTGCTGGAACACCGCATCAAACCATGGTCTACCGCACAGCACCATCGCTTCACGGGTGATGACCGTCGCGTGGCCGCGACGTGCGGCGGGTATGAGCGCAGCCGTGAGATCACCGCCGTTAACATCTTCACTGATGGCGTTTGCGACTTGCGTCGCAATGTGCGTTTCTAATTCCGACGAGATCATTAATGGTTTGCGATTGTCGAGTCCAGTTCGCTAAGCTAACTGAAAACGGCTTGAATTTCCAGGTTTTGTTCCCAATTAATGGGTAACTGAACTATTGCGGGAAGAAACCCATGCGCTTTGACAAAATGACTACCAAATTTCAGCAGGCCTTTGCCGATGCCCAAAGCGCAGCGCTGGGCAACGACAACGCCTATATCGAGCCGCAGCATTTATTGCTGGCGCTGGTCAATCAGTCCGACGGCGGCAGCGCCTCCTTACTGGCTCGCGCGGGCGTTGCCGTACCTGCGCTGAAGACTACGCTGAGTCAATCCATCGACCGCCTCGCCAAAGTGGAGGGCACGGGCGGCGAAGTGCAGGTGTCCCGCGAACTGAACGGGTTGTTGAACCTGACCGACAAAGAAGCGCAAAAGCGCGGCGACCAATTCATCGCCTCGGAGATGTTTTTGCTTGCGTTAGCGCAAGACAAAGGCGAAACCGGACGGTGGCTTAAACAGCACGGCTTGGCCAAACAACACTTGGAGCAAGCGGTCGCCGCAGTGCGCGGCACCGACAATGTGTCGAGTCAAGAAGCCGAGGGCGCGCGCGAAGCGCTGAATAAATACACTGTCGATGTCACCGAGCGAGCGCAGCAGGGCAAGCTCGATCCGGTGATTGGTCGTGACGACGAGATCCGTCGCGCGATGCAGATTCTGCAGCGGCGCACAAAAAATAATCCCGTGTTGATTGGCGAACCGGGTGTCGGCAAGACCGCCATTGTGGAAGGTCTCGCACAGCGCATTGTCAATGGTGAAGTGCCCGAGACACTGAAGGGGAAACGCGTGTTGTCGCTGGACATGGCGCAGTTGCTGGCCGGCACAAAATACCGCGGCGAATTTGAAGAGCGGCTGAAAGCCGTGCTCAAAGAAATCGCCCAGGCCGAAGGTCAGATCATCGTCTTCATCGACGAGATCCACACCATGGTCGGCGCGGGCAAAGCCGAGGGCGCGATCGATGCAGGCAACATGTTGAAGCCCGCACTAGCGCGCGGCGAACTGCATTGTATCGGCGCGACGACCTTGGACGAATATCGCAAGTATGTTGAAAAAGACGCGGCGCTGGAACGTCGCTTCCAGAAGGTCATGGTCGATGAACCTTCGGTTGAGGCAACCATTGCGATCCTGCGCGGGCTCCAGGAGAAATACGAGGTGCATCACGGCGTGGATATTACCGATCCGGCGATTGTCGCCGCGGCGGAATTGTCGCATCGTTACATCACCGATCGTTTCCTACCGGACAAGGCGATTGATCTCATCGACGAAGCCGCGGCGCGTGTGAAAATGGAGATCGATTCCAAGCCTGAATCTATGGACAAACTAGATCGCCGCCTGATCCAGCTCAAGATTGAGCGCGAGGCCGTCAAGCGCGAAAAAGACGAGGCATCGAAAAAGCGTCTGCAACTTATCGAAGACGAAATTCAAAAACTAG
>JBDSJK010000404.1:0-11864 GCA_039917535.1 Burkholderiales bacterium | reverse complement strand
TGATGCAGAGGCGGAAAAAAGTAGCGACTGTGTAGTGAAGATCGTGATGACCGGCAGCGCCGATGATGGCCCCGCGTGGCAGCCGCATATTCGCAACAAGGACAAGCGCCGCAGACTGGCAAACCGCTTCAAGGACCCGAAGGACTCATTCCGCATCGTGATCGTTCGCGATATGTGGCTCACCGGTTTTGATGCGCCATGCCTCACCACCATGTACGCGGACAAACCCATGCAAGGCCACGGCCTCATGCAAGCGATCGCCCGAGTGAATCGCGTGTTCCGCGACAAACCCGGTGGCCTGGTGGTGGACTATCTCGGTCTCGCCGATCAACTCAAAAACGCGCTTGCCACATATACCGAAAGCGGCGGTAAAGGGTATCCCACCTACGACACCGCGCAGGCCATCGCGATCATGCTGGAGAAGCACAACGTAGCAAGCGATATGCTGCACGGATTCGTTTGGGATAAGTGGACGACAGGGACGGCGAGCGAGCGCCTTTCGCTAATCCCCGCCGGCCAAGAATATATTTTGCAACAGAAAGACGGCAAGAAACGTTTCGTCCAGTTGGTCACCGACCTCTCACGCGCATTTGCGCTCTGCGCGGCCAGCGATGAGGCGACGGAGATTCGTGACGACGTCGCGTTCTTCCAAACCGTGCAAGCCGCGCTCAACAAACAATCCATCGGCAACAAGAAAACACCCGAGCAACTTGATGCGGCTGTGCGGCAGCTCGTATCGAAGGCACTCGTTACCGACGGGCAGGTGATCGATGTATTCACGGCCGCCGGATTGCCGAAGCCCGACATCAGCATTCTTGATGATCGCTTTCTTGCGGAAGTCCGTGGACTCAAACACAAGAACGTCGCGGCGGAATTATTGGAGAAGCTGCTTAAAGGCGAAATCCAAGCGCGCAAAAAGCGCAACTTTGTGCAATCGCAGCTTTTCAGCGAGAAGCTGAAAAAGACACTCAACGCCTATCACAACCGCGCCATCGCAACGCATGAAGTCATCGAGGAAATGATCAAGCTGGCTAAGGAGATCAGCGCTGACGACACCGCGGCTGTCCGGCTTGGGCTGACGAGCGATGAAAAGGCGTTCTACGATGCATTGGCCGCCAACGCGTCCGCTGTCGAGGTCATGGGTGACGCCCAATTAAAGGTGATTGCCACCGAGCTGATTACCAAGGTGCGGCAAAGTGTCACGATCGACTGGCAATTGCGCGAAGGCGCACGCGCCAAGATTCGCGTGCTGGTGAAACGCATCCTCAACAAATATGGATACCCGCCAGACTTGCAGGACGAGGCGGTGAAGACCGTGCTGATGCAGGCTGAGTTGCTGTGCGCAGACTGGGCGCCGGCGTGAGCGTGGATAGAACATGATGCATTACCGCTAATTTAATCAAAGCCACCACCGCGCCACCCTTGAACAAAGCGTTACTCAGGCTATACAACCCCGGCAACTGCACGGCTGCTTTGAGTCGAACACTAGATATTTGCTGCGATCTCCCTGACCAACCGCTCCGGATCGATTACGCCCGATCTACAAACCGCGGCGACTTCGGGACATGGGCAATTTCTGTCTCAGCGGTTCGCGAACGCGGAAACCAGTAGTGGCTTTGCGACGTGAATCAACGGATATTGCAGCCGAGTGCCAGATTGTGTAGACTAATGTGTAAGGAGTAACACATGGCAACCAATCTTTCACTTGACCCGGATTTGATCGAACGCGCCTTGGAAGTGAGCGGCGAGCGCACCAAAAAAGCGGCGGTAACCCGCGCGCTGGAGGAGTTCATCGCGCGGCGGAAGCAAAAGCGCCTACTCGATCTGATGGGCAAGCTCGAATGGGATAACTCCTTCGACTACAAGGCCGAGCGCTCCCGTTCGTGACTTTGTTTGTCGATACTAGCATTTGGTCGCTCGCGTTTCGCCGCGATGCGGTTTCGGTTAGTGAGGTGGTTGCATTACGCCAGGCACTAGAAGGTGGCGACACTGTCGTCACCACCGGGCTGATTCTGCAGGAACTGCTGCAGGGATTCTCGGGACCTCGTGCACGCAAGGACATCATCGACCGGTTCAGCGCGCTGCCGTTGCTCAATCCAGATCGACAAGACCATATCGACGCTGCGGAGTTGCGCAATCACTGCCGTCGCTCAGGTGTGCAGATCGGTACCATCGATGCCTTGCTCGCGCAGCTTTGTATCCGCCATGCACTGACGTTGCTTACCACCGATAAAGACTTTGTCCACGCCGCCTCGCATTGCCCGCTGCGGTTGTGGAAACTATAAAAACGACCATGGCCACAGCCCATATATAGCCTGCCTCCTGGCGATGCATGTCCTGAGCGCCGCTTTGGTATTGGCTCCTGGCGATGTTGCCGTTTTCGTCAATAGCGTCGCTAAGAAAGTTGCGACAACTGTCGTAGCGAACGCGTCACTGCGAGGCTAGTGCTGACGACGGCGAGGAGTATCAGCGTGGCGATGACGCCGATACTCAATTCCAAGTTGAGACCTCGAAACAAGAATTCGCCCGCGTAGAGTTGGGTGAAGGGTTCGATGGCGCGATTTAATGCGTAAATGCCGAGCGCGACTAGTGCCAACCCTAGCAGTCCGCCGAGCAGCGCTTGCATGATGCCGAAGTAGAGAAACGGGCGGCGAATGAAAGCCGGTGTGGCGCCGATCAGCCGGGTGACGTCGATTTCTTCGCGCTGGTTCAAGATCTGCAGCCGGATGGTATTCGCCATGACAAACACCAGCGCGATGCCCAGGATGCCGGTGAGAAACAACACACTGCGTTTGGCAAAGGTGATCATGGCGCTGAGTTTTCGCGCCCAGTCGGAGTCGAGCGAGACGTGCTCCACTTCGGGCCAGCCCCGCAATTCCTTCTCCAGCAACGCAAGCGCGTTGGGCTCGGTGGTCTTGGGCAAAATCACAAACGCGTGCGGCAGCGGATTTTTTTCCAGCGTGCTGACGGCATCGCCGATGCCTGCAGACTCCAGTTCTTTCAACGCGGCTTCTTTGGAGACGAAACGAAAACTCGCGACCTGGCTCGCGTGGTGCAGTTTGTTTTCGATCGCGCTGACTTCCACATCACCCGCCGTGGTTTTCAAGTACACACTGAGTTTGGGCTCGGGATTGAGTTGACCCAGCATGGCCGCGACATTGTTGACCACCACGTGGGCGAAGGTCGGCAGGCTGGTCATCAACGCGATTAGCGCGATGGTCATGAAGGCGCCAAGCGGCCGCGACCATAGCCGCCGCCAGGCGACTTGAAGTGCGTGAAAATGCTGGTTCAGCCACGCGCTCACGATGCCAATCGTCCGTGTTCAAGATTAAGCACCCGTGGCTTCAAGCGCTCGATGTGGGTCAGATCATGGGTCGACACCAGCACCGTGGTGCCAACTTGATTGAAGGATTTGAACAGTTCAAAAATAGTTGCGCCGTAACCCGCATCCAGATTGCCTGTAGGTTCATCGGCGACCAAGATCGACGGACGATTGACGATGGCGCGAGCGATGCATAAGCGCTGTTGCTCGCCGCCGGAAAGCGCCACAGGAAAGGCTTTTTCTCGATCCAACAAGCCAACCTTGTCGAGTGCCGCGCGCACCCGCTTCACCATGTCGCGCGGGTTGTAGCCGTTGATGTACAGCGGCAGGACAACGTTGTCGAACACGGTGCGATCAAACAACAATTTGTGATCTTGAAACACCAGGCCGATATTGCGCCGCAGCGCCGCGAGGGCCGCTGGCCGCATGCGACCAAGATGCTGCTTGTTGATTTGCACTTTGCCATTGCTCGGCCGTTCAATACCCGCGATCAGCCGAAGCAGTGTGCTCTTGCCCGCGCCCGAATGCCCGGTGAGGAAAACCATTTCACCTTGCGCGATGTCGATATTGATATTCTTGAGCGCCTCGTAGCCATTGGGATAGCGCTTGTAAACGCCGTTGACTTCAATCACTCGATCAACGCTTCGACAAAATCGCTGGCGACAAAGGGCCGCAGGTCGGCCAAAGTTTCGCCGACACCGATGAACGGAATGGAAATCGGACGCGTACCGGCAATCGCGGCAACCACGCCGCCCTTGGCCGTGCCGTCGAGTTTCGTGACGACCAATCCCGTGAGCTTCAGCGCATCGTCGAAGACCTGTACTTGAGTTAGGCCATTCTGGCCGGTGTTCGCATCCAGCACCAGCAAAATTTCGTGGGGCCCGCTGGGTTCGGCCTTTTGAATGACGCGCTTAACCTTCTTGATTTCTTCCATCAGGTGCAACTGCGTGGGCAAGCGCCCCGCGGTGTCGGCGAGGACGATATCTACGCCGCGCGCTTTGGCTGCCTGAATCGCATCGTAAATCACCGCCGCCGAGTCGCCTTTTTCCTGCGTGATCACTGTGACGTTGTTGCGTTCACCCCACACCATCAACTGTTCCCGCGCCGCAGCGCGAAAGGTATCGCCCGCCGCGAGCAAAACCGATTTGCCCTGCGCCTGATACCATTTTGCTAGTTTGCCGATAGTGGTTGTCTTGCCCGCGCCGTTCACGCCGACAAACATAATGATGCGGGGCCCAGGGGAATCGGCCTGAAAGTCAGTATCCATGCGCCTCTCCAGGGGGGTAAGCAGCCCACCTAGCGCGGCCTTCAGGGCATCTTTGAGTTGCAACGATTCGGTCAATTTTTCCTTGCGGACGCGGGCGCGTACGTCATCGATCAGCCTTTTCGTTGCGTTGACACCGACGTCGGCGCTGAGCAATATCTCCTCTAGTTCTTCGTAGAGCGTTGCGTCGATTTTGCCGCGGCTGAACAATGTCGAAAGCTGACCACCCAGCTTTTCGCGGCTTTTGGTGAGGCCCGTTTTCAGCCGCTGCAGCCAGCCGTCTTTTTTTTCTTCTTTCTCTTCGGCTTTGGCGGGCGCGGCGTTCTTTTCGCCGGATTTAAAGAAACTAAACATAACTTACGGGGTCAGAGCCTAAAGGCTAAAATAATGGCGGGATCGTTTAGAATGCAGCTTAATGCATGTTTATTCCTCACGCATTTTACCTCAAAGTGTTCCCTGCACCATTGAAAACACCATTTACATAAAGAGACGCCGCATGTTGAAACGATTGTTTTGTGTACTATCGGTTGGACTACTTCTGGCTGGCGCGATGTCTGCGCGCGCGGCGGATTCCCCGACTCAGGAATTCAAGCTTGAGAACGGCATGAAAATTATCGTCCGCGAAGATCACCGTGCGCCGGTGATCGTTTCACAGGTGTGGTATCTCGTTGGGAGCATGGACGAATTCAACGGCACCACGGGCGTCGCCCATGTGCTTGAACACATGATGTTCAAAGGAACCAAAGAAGTTGCCGCTGGGCAATTCTCAAAAACCATCGCCGCCAACGCCGGCAAAGACAACGCCTTTACCAATCGCGATTACACCACTTACTTCGAGCAATTGCGAGGCGACAAATTAGAGCTCGCGCTGAAGCTTGAGTCGGACCGCATGGTGAACCTGAGCTTTTCAGACGAAGAGTTTGCCAAAGAAATCAAAGTCGTCATGGAAGAGCGTCGCTTGCGCACCGAAGACAAAGCTCACGCCATTGTCTACGAGCAGTTGCTTGCCACGGCTTATAACGCCAGCCCCTATGGCCGTCCGGTGATCGGCTGGATGAACGATTTGGAAAACTTAAAACCAGAGGATGCGCGGGCTTGGTACAAGCGTTGGTATGCGCCGAATAACGCAACGTTAGTCATCGTAGGCGATGTGGACCCGCAGCAAGTTCTGGCCCTGGCACAGAAATATTTTGGCCCGCTGAAAACCCAAGCTCTGCCCGAGCGCAAGCCGCAAACGGAACCCGTGCAACTGGGCGTGAAACGCATCGTCGTCAAGGCGCCGTCCCAATTACCCTACCTCGCCATGGCGTATCACGCGCCGGTATTGCGTGACGCCGCGAAAGATTGGGAGCCCTATGCCCTGCAGATGCTGGTGGGCATACTAGATGGCGGCGAGTCATCGCGTTTGAACAAATCGCTGGTGCGCGACACGCGCATCGCCAACTCTGCCGGCGCGGGTTACGAAGCGATGGAAAGGGGTCCCGGGATGTTAATTTTCGACGGCACGCCCAGCGAGGGCAAAACCATACCGGAATTAGAAACCGCGTTGCGCGAGCAGTTTGAGAAGATCAAAACCGAAGGCGTGACCGACGATGAGTTGAATCGGGTTAAGTCGCAGATCATCGCGGCGCAAGTTTTCGGCTTAGATTCCATGTTTGGTCAAGCGATGCAAATCGGCCGCACGGAAAATGCCGGTTTTTCCTGGCGCGACATTAATATCATGCTGGACAAGCTCAAGGCAGTCACGGCGGCGCAGGTGAAAGAAGTCGCGCAGAAGTATATTCAAGATGATCGGCTCACCGTTGCCGTGCTCGATCCGCAATCCGTTGAGCAGGTTCGCCCTCGGCCGCCGGTCGAAGGTCTGAAACACACCCAATAATTTCTAGGCTAAAATTTCATGATCCAACAGACACCACGAATCTTTGCGCGACCGGTTTTGTTAGCGGTAATCGCGCTGCTTACCGTCGTCTTTGCGACGCAAGTACACGCAGCTTTGCCGATTCAACATTGGATGACTTCTGGTGGCGCTCGGGTTTATTTCGTTGCAGCGCGAACCTTGCCAATACTCGATGTCAGCGTTGAATTTGCCGCAGGCTCGAGCCGCGATGCGGCGGATCGTTCCGGTGTGGCCAGCCTCACCGCCGGGTTGATGAACAATGGCGCGGGCGGATTAAGCGAAGACGAAATTTCCACCCGTATCGCCAATATCGGCGCCATGCTGGGCGGAAATTTCGATCAAGACCGCGCCGGCTGGAGTGCCCGCACGCTTTCCAGCGAACGGGAGCGCGAAGAGGCCATTAGCCTACTCGCGACAATTGTCCAACAGCCTGAATTTCCCGAGGCGATTTTAGAGCGCGAGAAAGCGCAGCTTATTTCCGCGCTCAGGCAATCAAACTCCGATGCGGACAGCGTTGCCGAACGGCAGTTTTACAAGATACTCTACCAAGATCATCCTTACTCGCAGAAACCCACGGAAACCAGCTTGAAGCCGATCACCCGTGACGACCTGGTCGCGTTTTACCGGCGTTACTATACTGTCGATCATGCGGTGGTGTCGCTCATCGGCGACGTGTCGCGTGCCGAGGCGGAGGCCATCGCGGAGCGGTTGACCAGCAAGCTGCCCAAGAGCGAGTCGGCGTTTGCCGAGCTGGCGCCGGTGAAGATACCGTCACAGCCCATGCTCAAAGAAGTACCGTTCCCTTCGACGCAAAGCCACATCATGCTGGGTTATCCGGGTATCAAGCGCATCGACCCTGATTATTTTCCGTTGCTGGTGGGTAACTACGTTCTGGGCGGCGGGGGTTTTGCTTCACGCTTGACCAACGAGGTACGCGAAAAACGCGGGCTAGTTTATAGCGTGTCGAGTTATTTCATGCCGATGGCTGACCTTGGACCCTACCGCGTGTCGTTGCAAACACGCAAGGACCAAACCAAGGAAGCGCTGCAGGTGGTGCGCGATACCATTAAAGATTTCATCGGCAACGGCCCCACCGAAGAGGAACTCGCCAACGCCAAGCGCAATCTCGGCGGTGGTTTTCCGCTGCGCATCGACAGCAACCGCAAGATATTCGAATATTTGCAACTGATCGGCTTTTATAAATTGCCGCTCACTTTTCTTGACGACTACGTTGCTAAAGTCGAAAAGGTGACGGTCGCGGAAATCAAAGACGCATTCAAACGCCGTATCGTGCCCGACAATATGGTGACGGTGGTCGTGGGCTTGCCGGAAACCAGCGAACAGAAGGCCGAAGCCAAACAGTAGCAGTTTGTTGAAACTACTGCGCTTGACTATCCTGCATCGCGCAAGACAGCAAAATGCTTATATATTTATGTGTACATTCTGCTTTTTCTGTCTTTCGCGCCTGGTCTAGTCTGCGCTCGCTACGTTTTTCAACAAACTGGTAGTCCATGACGCAAAAGGCAAAGGCGGCCAATCAAGTCCGCATTGGCGGCGGGCTGTGGCGCAGTCGTGTCATTCGTTTTCCCGGCAGCAGCGGTCTACGGCCCACGCCTGATCGGGTGCGGGAAACGCTATTTAATTGGCTAGGCCAACGCCTCGATGGCAAAATTTGCCTCGATCTTTTCGCGGGCAGCGGCGCGCTTGGCTTTGAGGCGCTGTCGCGCGGCGCGAGTGAGGTCGTCATGGTCGAGCAGTCGCGCCAAGTTGCACAAACCCTCAAAGACAACGGCCAATTGTTGACAGCTTCCTCGCTAACGGTACTCAACACCGATGCGTTGCAATTTTTGCGTGGTACGCCGCGCCGTTTTAACATCGTGTTCCTCGATCCTCCTTTTCAGCAGGGCTTGTTGCCCCAAACGCTTAATCTGATCGCGCCTTGGCTGGCAGACGGCGCGCTTGTCTACGCCGAGAGCGAGTTGGGCGTTACGCCGAGCCGCGATTGGAAAATCCTCAAACAAAGTCGCGCGGGTCAAGTAAACTTCTGGTTAATGATGCTCACCCCAGAGGAAAGTTGATGGCTAAGGCTGTGTATCCCGGAACCTTCGACCCGTTGACCTTGGGCCACGAGGACGTGGTCAAGCGCGCGGCAAAATTGTTTGATGAAGTGGTGTTGGCCATCGCCGAAAGCAGCGCGAAACGGCCGGTGTTTTCACTCGACGAGCGTGTCGCCATCGCGACGGAATTGCTCGCACCGCTGCCGAATGTCAGAGTGGTGCGCTTCAGCGGTTTGCTGACGGAGTTTTTAAAGCAACAGGACGCCAGTGTCATTCTGCGCGGTTTGCGCGCCGTGTCCGACTTTGAATACGAATTCCAAATGGCCGGCATGAATCGCAAATTGTTGCCCAACGTCGAAACAGTGTTCCTGACGCCCTCGGATAATTATATGTTTGTTTCCGCCTCCATCGTGCGCGAGATTGCCATGCTCGGTGGTGATGTCACGCAATTTGTCAGTCCGCTGGTGGTGAAAAAATTGAACGAAAAGATCAAGCAATAGCATGGCGTTGCTGATCACCGATCAATGCATCAACTGCGACGTGTGCGAGCCGGAATGCCCGAACGGCGCCATCTACCAGGGCGTCGATTTCTACGAAATTAATCCCAAGCTGTGCACCGAATGCATCGGCCATTTCGCGCAGCCGCAATGCGTTGAAGTGTGCCCAGTGGCGTGTATCATTCCCAATCCCGAAGTGGTCGAGAGCCGTGACGCGTTGCTGGAAAAATATCGTTGTCTTATCCAGGGCGCGAGTCCGGGCTAATTGTCGCGACGCGCAGTCCGCTCCCGCATCGTGATTTCCGCTCAAACTATCTGGCACCGCTTGACGCACCTATCGCGGCACGATGCGTTGGTGATTGCTTTACCGCTGCTGATACTTCTCGCTTGGGTGCTTTGGACTGCATTCAAATTCATGCGCCCCGCGCCGCCGCATCATTTCACGATAGTCACCGGCGCGTCAGACGGCGCGTACCAAATTTACGCCGCGCGTTACAAAGAGTTCTTTGCTAAAAACGGCATCACGCTTGAGATCAAAGCATCGGCGGGCTCGGCGGAAAACCTGCGCCGATTGCTCGATCCCAAAGAAGACGTCGACGTTGGCTTCCTGCAAAGCGGAGCTACGCTGGGCCAGGAGGTCAGAGGTCTGGTATCCCTCGGCATCCTCTATCCTGAGCCACTATGGTTGTTTCATCGTGCCGATTTGCCAGTGGAGGATTTGGGGCAACTTAAAGGCAAACGCGTCGCCATCGGGCCCGAAGGCAGCGGCACACGCTTGCTCGCGCTTGAACTGCTGCGCGCCCACGGCTTCGACCCGGTAGCGGAGCGGACTTCGCCGTTGGCCGGCATGGCCGCTGCGCAAGCGCTCATTGATCGTGAAGTCGACGTGGTGTTCGTCGTGGGTTCGGCGCAATCGAGCGCCGTGTGGGCGATGTTCTACACGCCGGGCATCGAGATATTTAATTTCACCCAGGCGGAAGCCTATGTGCGGCGCTTCCCCTATTTGTCCGCGCTCACTTTGCCGCGCGGCGCGATCGATTTTCCAAGAAATATCCCCAACCGCGATTTAAGTTTAGTCGCGCCCAGCGCAACCTTGGTGGCGCGGGAAGATTTACATCCAGCCTTAAGCGATTTATTGCTGCAGGCGGCGAGCGCCACCCACGGCCAAGCGGGTTTGTTTCAGCGCGCGGGCCAGTATCCAACGGCGAACGGCGTCGAGATCCCGCTCTCCCGCGAGGCGGAGCGTTACTACCAATCCGGCAAACCGTTCCTGCAGCGTTACTTGCCGTTTTGGGCCGCCACGTTGATCAACCGCTTGGTGTTTATGCTGCTGCCACTTTTGGTCGTGCTCGTGCCACTGGTTCGCATTGTGCCGTTTGTTTATTCGTGGCGTGTGCGACGCAGAATTTTTCGCTACTACGGCGAGTTAAAATTTCTTGAGATACAAGCCCGCGACGCGCCCGAGAGCAAGACCCAACAGGAATGGCTGGCGGAAGTGGATCGCATCGAGCGCGCCGCCCATCGCATTCGCACACCGCTCGCGTTTGCCCACCAAGTGTATATGTTGCGGCAACATGTGCAACTGGTGCGCAAAGCGTTACAGCATCAGTTTGGGCAAGCGCAAAAATAACATTAAAGGAAAATTCAGCCGATGAATCCCCCACGTCAGTACAAGTATTACGAGTTAGTCATGGCTGCCTTTGTGACCGTCTATTTGTGCGCCAATCTGATTGGCCCAGCCAAGCCGGCGGAAGTTGCGTTGCCGGCATGGCTTGCAAGTATGTTCGGCAGTCCCTCCTTTATCTTCGGCGCGGGCGTGTTGTTTTTTCCGCTTTCCTACGTGTTCGGCGACGTGCTCACCGAAGTGTACGGTTACGCGCGGGCGCGCAAAGTGATCTGGGCCGGATTCGGGGCGCTGATCTTCGCATCGATCATGGCAACGGTCGTGGTGGCGTTACCGCCCGCGGCGGGCTGGCCGAATCAACCGGCCTACGAAGCCATTTTCGGCCAAACGCCGCGCATCGTCGTCGCATCGCTGATCGCGTTTTTCGCCGGTGAATTCGTCAACTCATTTGTGTTGGCGAAAATGAAAATCATCAGCAGCGGCAAACATCTGTGGGCGCGCATGATTGGTTCTACCATCGCAGGGGAAGGCGTCGATACGCTGATTTTTTATCCGCTGGCCTTCGCCGGTTTATGGAACAGCAAATTGTTGCTCTCCGTCATGCTCGGCAACTACATCATGAAAGTGCTGTGGGAAGTCTGCGCCACACCGCTCACCTACAAAGTAATCGGCTGGCTCAAGCGCAAAGAGCAGGAAGACTATTATGATCGCGATACCAACTTCACACCATTTTCGCTTGAAACGTGATCGCGCCAGGGTCGCATCCCGCTTGCAGGCGCTCTGGTTGCGGCTCCCGTTATGCCTATTTCGCGGGATCTAGATAGAAGTATAGTAGGTTGGGCTGAGGCACGAAGCCCAACGGAGCGTCAAATTTTAACCACCAGGCCATCTATCAAAGCATTGCGCATAAGGTAAAGCTGTTGCTGGGCTTCATCTTTCAACCCAGCCTCTAACAGGAACAGCCGACAGCGGGATCGCAAGCCAGACGTCTATGCCAAGTGCCCAGCTTGCCTTTTCGACGCATGCTCGCAGGAGAAGGCAGTACATTCCAATCGAGGTATGAGTTTGAGCGGGTTGGTTTATGAGTGCGTTCAGGCGGCTGTTTTCGATCGGTTGAAAATGGTTTTGATGAGCGTTGTGCGGGCGTCGTTAAGGCGCTGCGCCGCGTCATTATCGCTCATTGCTGTAGCTTGAGTATCGAGT
>JBDSJK010000403.1:0-4382 GCA_039917535.1 Burkholderiales bacterium | reverse complement strand
TCTGATCTGGGGCCGCGCCGCGGTCGATTACAAAATCCCCGAGATACTCAACTTCCACGCCTTCAGTATTTACAGCACCAAATACCCCGCCTATCGCGTGTTTATGATGGCCATTTCCGTCGCCATGCTGGTCGCGCTTTATTTAGCGATCAAACGCACTCGCGTGGGGCTCATAATTCAGGCGGCGCTATCCCATCCGGAAATGGTCGAAGCTCTGGGCCACAATGTCCCACAGGTGTTCATGTTGGTGTTTGGCGCCGGCGCAGCGCTTGCTGGGCTTGCCGGTGTCATCGGCGGTAACGCCTTCGTCACCGAGCCCGGCATGGCAGCCGCGGTCGGCAGCATCGTGTTTGTGGTCGTTGTATTTGGTGGCATGGGATCACTGCCCGGCGCTTTCATTGCGTCGCTCGTCATCGGCATGCTGCAAACGTTTTCCGTCGCGTTGGATTCTTCATTCGCTGACATCCTTGGCAAGATCGGTATCCATGCCGCGCCGGGATCGTCGCTAGCTTCTGGGTTGTCGCTCACCATCGCGCAGACGGCGCCGGTGTTGCCCTATCTGTTGATGGTGTTAATGCTGATCGTCCGCCCCAAGGGACTTATGGGAACACGGGAAGGCTGACGCTCGTGAACACCCTGCCCATGCAAGATCGTTATGACCGTTGCCATAACAACCAGTACCAGTGCGGCTTCCAGGCAATGCAAGTCTGTAAGCCAATATCCATGCGGCTCCTGACGATGCTCGTCGTGGATTTTTCATGCTAAATAATCGTGTTTGGCTCTGGCTCGCCTCGATCATTTTCGTGATTGTATTACCGCTTATTTTCAAGCAGAGTTTTGCCGTCTCGCTGTTTTGCCAGATGGGCATCAACGTCATTTTCGCGTTGTCCTACAACATGCTGCTTGGACAAACCGGCATGTTGTCCTTCGGCCACGCTGTCTACTTTGGACTGGGGGCATTCTTTAGCATCCACGCGCTGAACATGATCGGTGCGGGGACGTTGCATTACCCCGTTTCCCTGCTACCCGTCATCGGTGGTGTCGTCGGCGTTCTTTTTGGTGTGTTGTTCGGCTATGTGACAACCAAGCGTTCAGGAACCCCGTTTGCCATGATCTCAATGGGCATAGGCGAACTGGTGTTCGCTTGCTCGCTCATGTTCCCGGCCTTTTTCGGCGGTGAACAAGGGATTTCGGCGAACCGTGTCGTCGGCGAGAAATGGCTGGGTATCATCAACTACGGTCCACAAATTCAGGTTTATTACCTGATCGCGCTTTGGGCGCTGATCAGTGCGGCACTCATGTATGCATTCACCCACACGCCGCTGGGGCGCGTGGCCACTGCCGTGCGCGACAACTCGGAGCGCGCGCAATTCGTCGGCTACAACCCGCAGCGTGTTCGCTTCCTGGTGCTCGTGATCGCAAGCGGTTTTGCCGGTGTAGCGGGTGCGCTGTCGGCGATCAACTATGAAATCGTGACGGCTGAAAATGTCAGCGTGCAAACCTCCGGGTCCGTATTGCTCATGACTTTCATCGGTGGTGTCGGTTCGTTCTACGGACCGATCATCGGCGCGATACTCGTTACTTTCCTGCAAGTGGCGCTGTCCAGCTACACCAAGGCATGGCTGCTGTACTTTGGTTTGTTCTTCTTGATAATGGTGATGTTCGCACCTGGCGGCATCGCCAGTTTGATTGAACTGCATCGCGCCACGTGGAAAGCCAAACTCACCAGTCGCCTTATGCCCAGCTACGGCATGGCGGCGGTGCCATTGTTGATCGCGCTAACGGGTCTAGTCGGTTTGGTGGAGATCATCTATTACCTGGAAACCCAGGCCGGTTCGGGTAGCGCAATGAAACTCGCGGGCTTTGAATTCGACGCCGCAAAGCCCGTGCCGTGGCTGGTTTGCTTGACGTTGTTGATCGTCGGTCTGCTGCTATTGCGCTACGCGTCTAAGGGCGTGCGCGCAAGTTGGGACGGTGTAGCCAAAGAATTGCGCGCCGAGGGGGTGGCATGAGCACGGCGCTGGAACTCAGCGATGTGCGCAAAAGTTTTGGCGCGACCAAGATCATCAACGGGGTAAATTTGGGGGTCGAGCGCGGCGAGCGCCACGCGATCATCGGCCCAAATGGTGCAGGCAAATCGACCCTGTTTCATTTGATCAGCGGCCGCTTCCCGGTGTCGTCGGGGCAGATCAAACTGCACGGCGAAGACATCACCAATGATGAGCCTTTCAACATCAATCGCAAAGGTTTGAGCCGCAGTTTTCAGGTGACCAATATTTTTCCCAAGCTGTCGGTGTTTGAAAATATCCGCTGCTCGGTGCTGTGGTCCCAAGGCTACAAATATTCCTTTTGGCATCGCATCAGCAAACTAGAACCGGTGCGCGAGCGCGCTGAACAAATTCTGCATGACATTAATATGCAGCATCGCCGCGACACGTTCGCCGGCGTGTTGTCCTACGCCGAACAGCGGGCGCTGGAAATCGGCGTAACCATTGCCGGTGGCGCGAATGTCATACTGCTCGACGAGCCGACCGCGGGCATGAGCCACTCCGAGACCGATCAAGCCGTGGCGTTGATCCGCAAAGTCTCCATTGATAAAACGCTAGTCGTGGTGGAACACGACATGGGCGTAGTGTTCAATCTCGCCGATCGTATTTCCGTGCTGGTTTATGGCGAGATCATCGCCACCGGCACCCCTGCGGAGATCCGCGCCAATGCTAGGGTTCAGGAAGCCTATCTAGGAACCGCGACGCATGCTTGAGGTAAGCGATCTACATGCCTATTACGGCAAAAGCCACATCTTGCACGGTGTCGATTTGCGCATGGGCGAAGGAGAAATTGTCAGCCTACTCGGCCGCAACGGCGTGGGCCGCTCAACGACCATCAAAGCCATCATGGGACAAGTCGTCGCGACCGGCTTTATCGCATTCAAGGGCAAAGAGCTAGTCGGCCACAAGGCTTATGAAATCGCCCATCTCGGCATCGGCTACGTGCCGGAGAATCGCGATATTTTCCCGACGCTCACGGTTAAGCAGAACCTGATTCTCGGCCAAAAGAATGCGAAAACAAAACCGCGTTGGAACATGGAAGACATGTACACCCTCTTCCCGCGTCTGCGCGAGCGTGCTGATACGGCGGCGGGCGTGCTCTCGGGCGGCGAGCAGCAAATGCTCACGCTTTGTCGCACACTGATGGGCGATCCCGATTTGATCATGGTCGACGAACCCACCGAAGGACTCTCGCCACAGATGGTCAAAAACGTCGCGAAACTTCTCACCGAAATCAAGAATCGCGGCATTGCAATTTTATTGGTAGAACAAAAACTCACCATCGCGCTCAGCATTTCCGAGCGCCTTTACGTCATGGGGCACGGCAAAATCGTGTTTGAAGGCACACCGGAACAACTGCGCGGCAATCAAACCATCCGCAAAGAGTGGCTTGAAGTTTAGTAGGTAGCAAGTGGGGTTAGCTTCAGCATTGCTGGAAGAAATAAGAATATTGTCCTGGTCATCAGCCATCATCGGGAACGCGCCCATGCATACTTTATTGTCCCGTTTCTCTTCTCTGCTCGCGGCATGTTGGTTAATCGGCTTAGCGAGCTTGAGCGCGGCCCAAACGCCTAACCCCGAAGAGAATCCCACTTGGCAGCAAGTCAGGAAAACGGTTTTTGAAGAACGCGTTATCGAATCCAAAAACAATCCCATCATACGACTCCTCGTGGCCGCTCGGGTAGAAGTTGCAGCGACAGTGCCAGTTATGATTAAGACGTTAGTGCCGCAAACCACGCAACGATTCATCAAAAAGATTTGGCTCGTCATCGATAATAATCCCAGCCTATCGGCGTGGTGTTCAATATGACGGGCGACAGCGGGCAGGCCGATATCGAAACCCGTGTCGGGTAGAAAACAGCACCTTCGTGCGTGTCGTGGCGCGAATGAACGATGATTCGTTGTTTATGGATTGGAAACCCATTTCCGCATCGGGCGGCTGTTCCGCGCCCGTCGCTAAAGGCGGGGATGATGCCAGGCTGGGTAAGATGAAAATTCGCTTGGAGGGCGATGTGGAGCAAAACAAACCCACACTCGCCACGCTCATGATTAACCATCCCAATTACTCCGGCTTGAGCCGCTCAGACACTCGCGTGCAATACGTCAAGCATGTCAGCGTAAGCTATGCCGTAAAAGAGATCATGTCCGCCGAGGTAGACTTCACCGTCAGCGAAAACCCCAATTTCCGCTTTAACTTCGTCCCTCAGGAAAAAGGCGAACTCAAAGCGAAAATCGTCGACACCAACGATCTTATTGCTCCGGCCCTGTGAAGTATTAAGCGGCATAGCGAACGCGACGATCTTGAAAGTAGCTCAGAACGCGCTCAGGGTTTTG
>JBDSJK010000402.1:0-4989 GCA_039917535.1 Burkholderiales bacterium | reverse complement strand
TCGTTGTTGATTTACATCCAAAACTGAGCCACTTATTGGGGTAATTTGCACCCAACTTTGACCCACGTGTTAACCCTATCCTGCCGCACGTCAACACTGAGTGTATGCAACTGTTTCTCGACGCGGTTGGCGTGCGCCATCCGCTCTTGAGGAGTGATTTTGCCGAGATTGGATCAGTTGTTGGTGATTAGGGTAGCGGAATCATATTGTTCCCCGTTGCGGGCGATAGGGCGCCCGCGCTTGATCAGAAAAGGGGGGCGGCGAGAGGGTGTGATTTGGCGCGGTCATTGTCGCAATCGCATCAACGGGTCGGCGCTCAACGCGAGAACGCCGAACATTAAGTGATTCATCACCTTCATATTACCTTTGACCCTGAGATGTTTCGCAGCGAATTCATCCTTGAGTCTGGCATTGCTGCGTTCGGCGACGGTACGTTCGTTATAGCGGATAGCATCCGCAGGCTCGAACTCGATCTTCTCGCCGCCGCGCGGGTTGTGGTCAATCAGGGGCACGGGGTCCAGACTGCGGCAGTGTTCGCGCCACTCAACGCTACAGTAGGCGGCGTCCATCACATCATACAGAGGGGTCACGCGCGCCGCGCTGATCAACGATAACGCAATGGCTGCGCGGCTATCGTGCATCGAGGCCGAAGACAGCAGCGCCGCGACGGGCACGCCGCAATCGGCGGTATCGATGTGCAACTTATAGCCGTTCCAACTGAGCTTGTAGCCCTGGGCATTGCACTTCGTGCCGCGATCGCACGCCGTGGGGATGTCTGCGATCATTTGCACCAAGCTCTGTTGGCGTTGACGATGGAGGGGGGATTCTTTGGCCGGGGCACGCACGGCGCCACGGCGCGGGCGACCGCGCGTCTTCCCAGTTGCGGGCTCGCTTGCCGGAGCCGCGGTCGCCGCCGGCGGCTGAGTGCGCAGGGGACGTTCGCGTGCTTCGATGGCGGTACCGTCGCGGCTGATGTGGCCGATCAACTCATGGCCGAGGTGTTCCTTGATGAGCGCATCATGCACCCGCTCGGCCAACTGCGCCTTGGAAAACTCGTCGAAGGCGCGCGAAAAAGTCGCTTCGGAGGGCAGCTTCTTGCACAGCGAGAAACCGCAAATGCGCCGCAGCGCGCGATCTGTCGTCAGGCGCTCAACCCGGCCAATCGTCGTCGTTAATCCCAACACGGCCTTGGCGACGAAAGCGTTCGCCCGCCACGCCCGTTCGTGCGGCGGACGACCCACGCCGCACCACGACAGCCCTAGGCCGCCCCGCGATGCCACGAACTCCTCGATGCGCACCCAGTCCACAATAGGGATCACGCGCTTAAGCTTCGGCGTCAGCGTTCCGATCTCATTCCGCAGTTCGGGTAGCAGATCGTGCTGAATCACGTTCCAGCGTTGCATGATTAGTTCGCGTCGGGTAGCATCCATATTGTGGGCGTTATGATGTGGCTTAGAGAACTACATCATGCCAGAAATGGCCGCCCCGCCACCTCTCCAATCTTGCCGCACCAAGAAAAAATTCCACCTACGCGATACCTTTTGCAAGAGGCTCCCTTATCCACAGTTGCTCATCCACACCGCAACTGCCAGCCCTGGGTCAATCGAAAATCAGCACGCTGGGTCAATATTCAATCAGCGCCAACACACGGATGACTGATTGTCTGGGCGGCATAAATGCGGCCTCGCCCGCCTGGGGATATGGAAACAATGCAATTCAGACCGACGAAACCCGTAGCCGCGACACACTCTGCCCGCCTTAGCCGGTTGCGGCTACGCCGTGAATGGCGGGAAGTCGGCGTTTAGAAATTCGTTTGATCACAAGCTTTTTTGTTGGCGCCTGAAGTGTTCCCGTAGGTGTTCCCGTGGCGGCTTTTTTTAGATTTCTTGCGGCTTGATTTGCGGCTAAGTCCTTGATTATTTTGGTGGAGATAGGCGGGATCGAACCGCCGACCTCTTGCATGCCATGCAAGCGCTCTCCCAGCTGAGCTATACCCCCACAAGAGCACCAATTGTACTGGCGCGAAGACTCGCTGTAAAGTTCACGTTTTGTTCTGCGTTATACGCCCCATGGTGTAGAACTCGGTATTCGGCATCATGCTGGTGAGATTGGCCATACGATTGGACAGCGCAAAAAAAGCGGCGATTGCGCCGATGTCCCACACGTCTTCGTCGTTGAATCCGTGCCCATGCAACGTGACAAAATCTGCGTCGCTAATTTTGTAGGATTCTGTAGCGACCTTCATGGCGAAATCAAGCATGGCGTGCTGGCGAGACGTGAGGTCGGCCTTGCGATGGTTGATGGCGATTTGGTCGGCGAGCAGCGGATGTTTGGAGTAAATGCGCAGCATGGCGCTGTGCGAGACGACGCAATAGACGCAGTTGTTTGCGCCGCTAGTGGCAACGACTATCATTTCTTTTTCAGCTTTCGAGAACGCGTTCTCCTTCAACATCAGCGCGTCGTAATAAGCGAAGAATGCACGGAATTCATCGGGCCGCCGCGCGAGGGAAATAAACACGTTGGGCACAAATCCCGCCTTCTCTTGCACTTTCAAAATCTGTGCTCGAATATCTTCGGGTAAATCCTTGAGTTCCGGGATGGAATAGCGGCTCATAGCTTGGGTCACGTTCTGGTCCTCAGTGTAAAAATCAATTATTAGCAACGAGAAACTCGCGAACTGCGCCAATTTGCATGGTGTCCATCAACGCAGGCGCATGGCCGGTCTGCGGGACTTCCAACGCTTGTATATTGCTGCGCCCCGACTGCATCTGCGTCACGGTTTCGCGCAGCAAAAGATCGGATTCAGCGCCCCGTATGACAAACACGGGACACTTGACCATTTGCCAAAACGGCCACAGGTTGATGTCCTGGAGCGCGGCGCCTTTGAAAACATCGGCGATGGTAGGATCGTAATGCAAAACATACTTGTTATCGCTCTCGCGCTTGGCGCTGTAGCGCGCCATGTGCTGCCATTGTGCATCCGTCAACTTTCCGAACGGGGCCAATATGACGCGCAGATATTGCTCTACATCGTCTACGCTTTGCATGTTCGGCACACGACCGACATAGGCGGAGAGCCGCTCCAGTGCTGCCTTTGGGATGAACGGGCCCACATCGTTCATCACCAATTTTTGAATGGGCGTGTTGGCTTGCGCCGCAAGCATCATACCAATTAGTCCGCCCATGGAGGTACCGACCCAGTCAACGCTGACCACATTCAGCCGCGCAATGAGCGCATTCATATCCGCGAGATATTGCGGATAATTGTAATCCGCGGAATGCTTGAACCAATCGCTCTCACCGCGACCGGCAATATCGGGACAGATGACGCGATAGCAATCCTGCATCGCCTCAGCCAACGCATCAAAATCGCGCCCGTTGCGCGACAACCCGTGCACACATACCAACAGACGGGTATTGTCGGCGTCACCCCATTCGGTATATGCGATGCGATGAAAACCATGGGGCCCAAGGCCGAGGAAACTGGATTTACGCATATGGGTTTACAAATCCTTAGCGCGTTCGCGCAATTGAAATTTTTGTATTTTTCCCGTTGAAGTCTTAGGGAATGCGCCGAAAACGACACGCTTCGGACATTTATATCGAGCCAACCGCGCTCGGCAAAATTCGATGATGTCAGCCTCGTCGGCCACGGCGCCTTCGCGTAATTCGACAAACGCGCAGGGTGTCTCACCCCATTTCTCGTCGGGTTTGGCAACGACGGCCGCGCTCATCACTGCGGGATGGCGATATAACACGTCCTCTACTTCGAGCGAAGAAATATTCTCGCCTCCCGAGATGATGATGTCCTTGGACCGATCCTTAATCTTGGCATAGCCGTCGGGATAGGTCACCGCTAGGTCACCGGTATGAAACCAGCCGCCCATGAATGCGGCATCGGTCGCTGCGGGATTTTTGAGATAGCCTTTCATGGTGATATTGCCGCGGAACATAATTTCGCCCATGGTTTCGCCATCCCACGGCACCGGGCCCATGGTATCGGGATCCATCACTACCATATCTTCTTGCAGCAGATAGGCCACACCTTGGCGCGAGTTCTTTTCCGCTCTCTCCTCGAGGGTGAGATCGCGCCATTCCTCGCGCGGCGCACAAACCGACGCCGGGCCATAGATTTCCGTCAGGCCGTAGGTGTGAACTAAGTTGAAACCTAATCCCTCCATGCCCTCTATCATGGCTGCCGGCGGCGCAGCACCCGCTACCATGGCCGATACTGGGTGATCGATGCCGCGCTTAAGATCGTCCGGCGCGTTGATCAGCGTGGAATGCACGATCGGCGCCCCGCAATAGTGGCTTACTTTTTCCGATCGAATGAGCTCGAGAATCGCCTTCGCCTCGACTTTGCGCAGACAAACATTAGTCCCCGCCTGCGCGGCCACGGTCCACGGGAAGCACCAACCGTTGCAATGAAACATCGGCAGCGTCCAAAGATAGATCGGGTGGCGCTGCATATCCCACGTGAGCACATTGCCAATGGCGTTCATGTAGGCGCCGCGATGGTGATAGACCACCCCCTTGGGATTGCCGGTCGTGCCTGAGGTGTAATTAAGCGCGATGGCATTCCATTCGTCGCTGGGATAGGCGAACTTGAAATTCGCGTCGCCTTCCGCCAAAAACGCTGTGTAATCTTTGACGCCCAGCAGCTTGCCCTCGCCGCTGTAGAGCGGATCGACGACGTCGATCACCAGCGGTTTTTTCTTGATTAACGACAGCGCCTTCTCGACCACGGCCGAATACTCGAGATCGCAGAACAACACTTTTGCTTCGCCGTACTCGAGCATGAAAGCGATCGCTTCGGCATCGAGGCGCGTGTTGAGGGTGTTGACTACCGCACCGAACATCGCCGGCCCGAAGTGCAGCTCGATCATCGCCGGCACGTTGGGCAGCATCGCGGCCACGGTATCGCCGACTCCGATGCCCCGCTTCGAAAGCGCGCTCGCGAGACGCCGGCAGCGCGCATATGCCTGGCCC
>JBDSJK010000401.1:0-7801 GCA_039917535.1 Burkholderiales bacterium | reverse complement strand
GAATCTGCTTATTTTGCCGACGGTGTTGCTACACTTTGGCGCTTTTGGCATGGCTGAAGACCGGCAATAATCCGCATTAGCGAGGAAATCAACAGCATGGAACGAAAGAAGGTCAGCTCATCCCACGTTCGCTCGATCGGGTATGACGCGCGCGAGCAAATCTTGGAAATTGAATTTTTCAGCGGCAGCGTGATTCAGTATTCCCGCGTGTCGTCTGAAATCCATCGACGCTTGATGGCGTCCGCCGCGATGAAGAGCTACATCGAAGATAACATTCAAGATAGCTATTCTGAAAGACGTATTCGCTAGTGTGCCGACAGCCGCATCCAGCGCCCCTCGTGGCACGGCATGCCCGGTGAGCCGCATCCTGATTGCCTCGTGGCATGGTCTTATTTTTTTATTGCAAATTGATCACGCAGTAAATTCTTCTGCACTTTCCCCATCGTGTTGCGCGGCAGCGCATCCACAAAGTAAACTTGCTTAGGCACTTTGAAATTCGCAAGCTGGCTCCTTACGTGGGCAATGACTTCCCCTGGGTCTAGCATCAGCCCCTCGTGACTACGCACAATCACCGCCGTCACCGCCTCGCCAAAATCGGGATGGGATAACCCAATCACCGCGGATTCCGCGACGCCGTCAAGCGCGTCTATCACTAGTTCGATCTCTTTCGGATAAACGTTGAATCCACCGGATATGATCAGATCTTTCGCGCGACCGAAGATGGCGACATAGCCATCGCGATCCACGACGCCGATGTCGCCGGTCTTGAAAAATCCATCGTCCGTGAATTCCTCTTTGGTCTTGTCCGGCATGCGCCAATAGCCGGAAAACACGTTCGGGCCTTTAATCTCAATCACGCCACGATCACCTCTGGGCGCGGGTTCCCCGGCATCGCCCGCGATGCGCAGCTTCACGCCAGGCAACGGCATGCCGACCGT
This sequence comes from Burkholderiales bacterium, assembly GCA_039917535.1. Lineage (GTDB taxonomy): Bacteria > Pseudomonadota > Gammaproteobacteria > Burkholderiales > JALYOK01 > JBDSJK01. The sequence goes on along the minus strand of JBDSJK010000401.1, from coordinate 6,863 downwards.
TCCACCGCGCCGTTCGCCGTTCAATGGATTAGCGCAAATCATGCCCGCTTCCGACATGCCGTAACGTTCGAGTATGGTGTGGCCGGTGCGTCCGCGGAACTCGTTGAACGTGTCGAGCAGCAGCGGCGCGGAACCGGAGACGAACAATCGTATGCTGTTGCAAGTCTCGCGTGTGAACGTCGGCTCGGCCAACAGCCGCGTGTAAAACGTCGGCACGCCCATCAGCAGCGTCGCACGCGACAAGTCGCGGATGACCGCTTTTGGATCGAATTTACGGTGGAATAGCAGTGTCCCACCGGACAACAAAATCGTATTCAGCGCGACGAACAAACCATGAATGTGAAAAATCGGCAACGCATGTATCAGCACATCTTGCGCGGTAATTTTCCACGCGTCGCACAACACCTGGGCATTGGAAGCGAGATTGCCGTGAGTCACCATCGCTCCCTTGGAGCGGCCCGTCGTACCCGAGGTGTAAATAATCACGGCGAGGTCGTCCGACTCCGATATGACCGTCGCGAATTGTGGTCCAGCGTTCACGCTCGCCTCCGTGAAAGAGCCGAGTCCACTGTCGTCGAGCGTGAACAAATGCGGCACGCGCGCTTCGCCACATAGCCGAGCAAATAATCCCTGCGAGGCCGGCGAGCAAATCGCCACACCCGGCCGCGCATCGTTTAGAAAATAACCTATCTCCGATTGTTGATAGGCTGAATTCAGCGGTAAATAGCATAACCCCGCACGCAAGCACGCGAGGTAAATGAATATCGCTTGCGGTGATTTTTCTACTTGTACCGCAACGCGGTCGCCGCGCTGCAAGCCTAGCCCCGTGAGGAAATTTGCGTAACGCGCGGTTTCGCGTTCGACGTCTGCGTAGGTATAACGCTCGCCGGAATGGCTTCCCAGAAAAAGTTTTGATGGTTGGCTCAGAAAACGTTTGGCGAAAAAGTCGTAACTGTTCATTGAAATTGATCGGTTAGATTGCGGAGAGATTAATGAGTTGCAACACGCCGATGATCTCGTTCTCATGGTTTTTCATCGGTACCGTTAGAAAGGACACCGAGCGATAGTCCGTTTGCTATCAAATGCCCTGGTGCCCGAAAAATCAAAGCCTTCGGCCGAGTAAGCGTCAGCGATATTGGCGGTAGTGTCCTTGAGCACTGTATAGGACGCCACTATAGCAAGGTTGGAGCTGCCGGCAACAAACAACGACAAGGCTGCAATGGGTAGGGGAACGACGCTGGTGCCGCCCATGGCAACACCCAGGCTAATCGGTACGCACAATCTCAAAACGAGTTCTTTGCCGTCTATCACACGTTATAGCGTCCCGCCATCGGCGTGGGTGATGTTTTGGCTGCGTCTAGTATCGTTTCCAACAGGCGATCAATATCGCGCTCGCTGGACAATGCTTTGCTGACTTCCGTCAGATAGTTTAGGCGCGCAACAACCTCTTGATCGGGCTTGCACTTTTTCCTGAAAGAATCTGCCGCCAAGGGCTTCATTCAGGCACGAGGAGTATCTAGCTCATTGCCCGAAGAGGCAATACCAGTGCTGATTTCCGGGCATACCTCGCCATGGTCGACTATCCATGCGGCCCGTGGCAGCGTTGCCATGGATAATTTTCCCTGAAAACTGAGTTTACTTGATACAAACGGCGCGCACTTGCACCATATCGGTGATGCCCTTCATCACTTTTTCAACGCCGTCCTGCTTTAGGGTGCGCATACCTTCCGATAGCGCAAGGGCGAGCAAATCCGCTACCCTGCCGCGCTCTTGGATGACTTTTTTCACCGCATCGGAACCGACCATGAGTTCATGCAACGCGATACGTCCCCGATAGCCGGTGCCACCGCAGGCGTCGCATCCGACTGGATCATAGAGCGTGAACTCGCCCTTTTCATTGGCGAACTGTTTGGCCCAGTCTTCATAGATCTTTTTAAACGAGCCCTGCGGATCACCTTTCCACTCGACCGTATTGGTGAGTTCCTCGCAGTATTCCGTCAGCAAGCGTTTGATCTCTTCTTGAGTGGCGACATGAGGCTTTTTACAATTGGCACACAAGCGTTTCGCCAGACGCTGAGCCAGGATGCCCAAGATCGCATCGGCGAAGTTGAATGGATCCATACCCATATCGAGCAAGCGAATAATACTTTCCGGTGCGCTGTTGGTGTGCAGCGTCGAAAACACCAAGTGGCCTGTCAAGGATGCTTCGATGCCGATCTGCGTGGTTTCTTTGTCACGCATCTCACCCACCATGATCACGTCAGGGTCGGCACGCAAGAACGCCCGCATCGCCGTTGCGAAATTCAGCCCTGCTTTGTTATTCATCTGCACCTGGCGCAAGCCTTTTTGGGTGATCTCGACGGGATCTTCCGCGGTCCAAATTTTCGTGTCGGGCGTGTTGATGTGTTTTAACACCGAGTGCAGCGTGGTGGTCTTACCGGAACCTGTCGGCCCACAACAAAAGAATAAACCGTAGGGCTTACTGATCACCTTCTTGAGATTCTCTTCGTTACGCTTCGACAATCCCAGCTTGTCTAGCGGCAGAGGTTCGCCCGCCGCCAAAATACGCATCACTACGTCTTCCAATCCCCCAGCAGTGGGAATGGTTGCAACGCGAAGCTCGATATCGAGCGGACCATACTTCCTAAACTTGATCTTGCCGTCTTGCGGCCTACGGCGCTCAGAAATATCGAGGTCGCACATGATCTTAAGGCGTGTCACTAACGGAGCACGATAGCTGGCCGGCACTTCGATATAAAGCATCAACGAACCATCTTTACGAAAGCGGATTTCAGTTTTGTTTTTGCCGGGATAGGGCTCGATGTGAATGTCGGACACACCCTGGTTAAAGGCGTCAATAATGACCTTATTTACAAATTTAACCAGTTCGTTGTCGGATGCTGCAGAGACCTCGTCGCCCAGATTAGAGATATCGTCCCCACCACCCTCTTCTTCCAGGCTGGACAACATATCGCCAATGGTACCGCCACCGGTGATGCTGTCGGAGAAAAACTGGTCGAGGGTTTGACCAAACTCACGGTGGGTCGTGACCTTGAAAATAAGTTTATGCTTTGGAAAAACGTTACGCCCCACATGGGAGGAACGGATTCTTTCCGGATCCGTCGTGACGATCACCACGCCGTCTTTGTTTTCCTCGATGGGCATCCACTGGGCGTTGGCGGCGTATTCTCGCTTGATATTGCGCAGCAAATCCACGGGCTTGATGCGATCGGATTTGTACGGCTCGTAGCTCACCTGGAAAAACTTCGCCAGGGACTGGCCCAACACCGAAGATTTAATCTGAAATTCTTCGATAAGCACTTCTTCAATATCGACATTCCTGCGCCGCGCCGAGCGTACGGCAAGATCCAACTCGCCCGCCGAAATCACGCTATCGGTCGCTAAAAAGTCGTATTTAGTGCGGATCTGCTGTGACAACTGGCGCGGGCGGAAGGCCGGCATCAACGCCTTGGACAGTTCCGCAATGCGCGCTAAATCCGCGTCCGAAAAAGCGACGCCAGTGGTCGTGTTGATCAGTTGCAACACGCCCAGAAGCTGCGGACGATCGTCGTTGATCATTACAGGGGCAAGCAACATTTGTTTAGAACGATACCCCGTTCGGCGATCTACCTCCTTAAGGAAATGAAGGCGAGGATTATATTTCTTGAGCTCGTTTTCGTCGTACACATCGTCAACTTTGAAGACGATTTTGTGGTATGCGCAATAACCGGCAATGCTGGTTTCGGTGATGGGCAGCTTGAGGTCTTTAAATGAGGTCAGACCCGTTTTGACCCGGGAAATAAGCGATCCTTTGTCCTCTGTAATGGTATAGACCGTAAGGCGATCCGCTAAAAACAATTCGCAGATATCCTTGCTGAGCTCGCCCATCAACTCGTCGAGTGTCGCCGCATTCAGCGCGCGGTCTAAGAATGACTTTATCTTCTTTGCAAAGTCTCCCCGGGCGCTCAAGTCTGCTGGATCACCGGGTGGATTCGCTTTGGGTTCAAGTACAGCGCTCATCTCATCCCTACCTAAAGCGGTTAGAGGGAGAAGGATAGACCTTCCAGTAAGCAACGCAAGAGTTATTACCCTTGTTCACATTCATGATTGGCGAAACAGGAGGCAATATCATTCAAGACCTTAAAACTCTAACACCTGGCCCTGCAACAACGGCTTTAGCGTGCGACCAACAACGCCCTTCTCGAGTTCCGCCATGATGTCGATCTCTTCCCCCGGCTTCATGTGTGTTACTAGGACCTCAGCATCACCGGTAAATTTCTGCAACTCCATCGCGAGCAAGTCCGGATATAAGTGTTTCGATGCTTGTGCAATCGCTCGATCTTTGTTTGAAAAAGCAGTTTCGATCAGCAAATAGCGCAAATTTTGGCAACGATTTGCGGCTTCCCAGAGCGCATCGTTTGCTGTGGTGTCCGCACTGAATATCAGGCTGGCCTCGCCACTGCTTAACTGATATCCCACCGTCGGCACCACGTGGTTGGCAGAAATCGGAATGATGGTGCGCCCGTCTAGGTGAGCCGCATGACCGATTGTTATCGATTCAAAGCGCAAATACGGCTGCTCAGCATTGGGAATTTTGGTAAAGTCCGGCCAAATGCGCCAGTTAAAAATATGCTCCTTCAGCGCCCTAATCGTAGCGTCTAGCGCATGCACGGTCAGCGGCGCGTCACGTTCGCCGCCCACCGTATCGACCAGCCATGGGATCGCGGCAATATGGTCTAGGTGGGAATGGGTGACGAACACATGGTCGATACGCGCTAGTTGCTCCAGCGTCAGATCCGTCGCCCCGGTGCCCGCGTCGATTAAAATGTCGTCATCGACTAAAAAGGCGGTGGTGCGCAGGCTGGCGCCGATTCCCCCACTGCAACCGAGGACTTCGAATCTCATGAATTTAGGGGCGAGATGCCTGCCCTAACCTTGTTGACTAAAGAAAAATTCCATCTTGATCCCGGCAATTTCAACAATATCGTGATCTCTTAACGATTGCGCCTGGACGCTCTGACTCACTCCGTTCAAGATGGGGTAGGTGACGCCTTCTACATGGGTAATAAAATAACCCGTCGGGCGGCGTGTAATCACGGCGATCTGGACGCCCGGTTTGCCTAACGTCGTTAGGGTTTTGGTCAATTCCATGACACGACCGGCATTGCCACCATTGAGGATTTGTATCGAGGCGTTCAGGCTCCCAGCCACGGTCGGCGCGGCTGCGGCAGGTGCCGCTGGTACTGCCGAGAGATCCGGACGAGTGGTAGCCGTCCCGGTGAAAACCTGTTTACCCACCAGGGTATCGCCGCCTACTACCCGAGCAGCGGGCGCCGCTGCAAGCGACTGAACCCCCGGCGGACGCCGCATTACCATTGTTTTCTCGAAATCTTCAGCAGTGGTGACGCTGGGCGTATCGTTCAGATACTTGAGTTTGTGCTTACCCAACTCGATGACGTCACCATTCTGCAAGAAATGCTTTTTGACCATCTGGCCGTTGACCAGCGTGCCATTGGTGCTGCCCATGTCCTCCATGAATGAATCATTGAGAATGGTGATCACCGCGGCGTGCTCGCTACTCACGGCAAGGTTATCGATTTGAATGTCGTTATGCGGTTTGCGCCCGATCAGGACTCGTTCCTTGGCCAAGGTATATTCTCCCAGCACAGCACCTTCGAGACTTAATACTAGTTTGCCCGCCATGTTAATTCCCTCGTAAACTAAACCAGGACTTGAGCCGCGCCTTCCAATCCAATTTTGCCGGGAAGGCTTGTAGCACTTTCACCAACACCACCGAAACATTGTCCCGCCCGCCATTATCGTTCGCGGACAGTACCAACTGCTCGGCGGCCAATGCCAAATTCGACTGCAACGTGATCAAAGTAAGCCGTATTTCCTCATCGTCCACCATGTCATTCAAACCATCGGAGCACAGCAAATATACATCGCCGGGTTCCGTGGCGTAGCTATGAACATCCGCATCGACCTGGGGATCGATTCCAAGCGCGCGCGTTAGCAAATTCTTATTGCGCGATTTGCGCGCATCTTCTTTGCTAATCACTCCGCTATCCACTTGCTCTTGCAGCAGCGAATGGTCTTTTGTCACTTGCTCCAGCGATTTGCCGCGCAAGCGATACAACCGCGAATCGCCAATGTGTCCGACTGTGATTTGATTGTCATATAACAATCCCACCAACAGCGTGGTGCCCATCCCCGCACATTGCGGATCGCCTTGCGCCTTTTCATAAATCGCCCAGTTGGCCCGCTCGACCTGTTCTTGGATCGCCCCGCTGACGACCGCCCTGCTATTAGCAACCGCTCGCTTGTTGGCCATCAATCCGCGCCAGGTATGGCTCAACCCCTCAACGATGATCCGCGCCGCCATGCCGCTGGCGACCTCGCCGGCGTTATAGCCACCCATACCATCAGCCAATAACACTACGCCAGTATCGTGATCGTGAAGAACAAAGTCCTCGTTATGAGAGCGCACCTTGCCAGCGTCTGTCCGGCTGACGATCTCAATTGAGCTATTCATCATTCGATCGCGCAAGCTCCAGAACAGATTTAAGCCATTCTAATGTCATCAAAATGACCCCCCGGCAGAGCCGGAGGTTTATTAGGTGAGCGCCTCAAAGGCGCCGATACCCCGTGAGCCGCCCGAAGGCGGCTTCCTACACGTCGAGCTTCATCGGGTCGTAGCGCGCGTCTTCGCCCTCTTTATGCCGGCGCTAGGCCCGAACCCTGTCCTCGTCCCGCCCAACCGGGGAAACATAATACCCCCGCGCCCAAACCCCCTCTCCGCTGCAGTTCCGCGCTTAACCCCGACTTTCCGCGCGAGGGGGATCGCGCTCTTGCCCTGCATA
>JBDSJK010000400.1:0-5372 GCA_039917535.1 Burkholderiales bacterium | reverse complement strand
GTTTCCAAAAAGAGACAGGGATCGCTCGCCAACTATTAACCCTATGATTTATATAAAATATTCATGTCTTTGAATGACGACGTTGTGTGGGAGTTTTTAACACGGCTTTTTGACTGTGACACGGGGCCACCGACTTCGAAACGCCAAAACGATTGGTCGTACTCTATTGCTATCCGCCGCGGCAGGATCAAGCAGGGGGGTTCTCAAGCTATATCATACCAGGAGCCGCACTGTATAGGCCTCGTAGCAATGCGGCATAATGAAAGTAACGGGATGACGGGACTAACTCGCTGCCCCTAGCCCAATCCGAATTACAACAAACTCGCTCTGCCGAACCGGCGCAATGCCGATCACGACCACCAGCCGACCCTCTTCAATATCCGCCTGGGTCATGGTGCTGCGATCGCATTTGACGAAAAACGCTTGCTCGGGTTTCGTACCTAACAGCGCGCCATTGCGCCATTCCGGCAGCAAAAAATTTTCGACCAAGGCACTAATCCGTTGCCAGAATGCGGGCGTATTCGGCTCGAATACCGCCCACTGCAGCCCTTTGGCGATGGATTGTTCCAGGTAAATGGCGTAGCGGCGAATGGCGACATATTTCCAGTCGGGATCGTTGCTCAAGGTGCGAACGCCCCAGGCGACCACGTCTTGCCGTCCGGGCGCGACGCGTAGCCCATTAACATTTAAAGATTGCAGTCGTTCGAGCGTTGCGTGCGTGATAGTTTCCGACAAACCGTTTGCGCCGACGATGGCCTCGTTGCCCGGCGCGCGATTCGTGGACAGGCGCGCGTATTGTCCGGCAAGATGCCCGCTTGGCGGCACAAACGCGCCTGCGTCGTTGCTTGATAGCCACGGCCAGTAGGCGGCGGCGTAGTTGGAATCGATAGGCGATGCTGTTAGCTGCGCGCCGAAATGAAGTGGCATATCCAAGATCGCGATGCGCTCCCGTCGCGCTTCACACTGCGCCACCATCGCCCGTTGCACGGGCGGCGACGTGATACCGGGCGCGACGATGAGGTTGATGCCGTCATGCGCGGCCAATGCCGCGAGGCCGCTCGGCGGATTGCTGCTGCCGATGTAATCCGCGTCGTTAGGCGTTTGGCCGGACGCGAGGGCAAGCGGCGCGATGTAAGCTTTTGCGCCGCCGTTGGCGAAAAATCCCGCAACTGCGAGGGGCAAAAATCCGTGGCCGTTTAGCTCGGGCAAGATGGGGAGCGCGCCACCGAACAGCGCCTCATACTCGGCGAAACTTGTGACTTGGGCGATGCTCAGGCCCGATGGATTCAGTGCCGTGAGCCCGACAAATCCCGCGACGCCGCTGGCGACGCCTTCGATCGCGCGCAGGCCGCCGGCGGTTTCCTCAACGTAGCCGCCGAGTGGAGACGTCACGACCCGGCGTAGTTCGAGCGTAGGCGCCGTGGCGCCGTCGACGCCTGTAATGGCCATCAAGTTTTCGTTCAGCAAGCTCAACAAGGCTTGCTGGCGTTCGAGCGCCAACAACTGACGCACAGTATGGCGAACCGTCGCCAATCTCGGTCGCGAAAACGTTTTCTCCGGGGTGAGTTTGGCTAAGGTTTGCTTCAGCGCGCTTGATTTATTCGCCGCCCGCACACGTAATGGCGGAAAGTCAAACCAGTCCGGCCAACGCTGCGCGAGATAAGCATCGGCGGCATGGTTGTTGTCCTGCATGAATTCGTCGACTTGTTGGGCGGCGTGAGCCACCCACTCGCCATAGGCTTGCATTTGCTCAATTGAACTATTGACGATTGCGTGAAATACACCGTTGATGAGTTCCGCAACGAAGGCGGGAAAATCGACGCTGTTCACCAAATTCGCAACAGGTGCGTTCACGTCCGGCGTTTGAATGCGCAAGGAAAGTATCGCCGACAGACCATTGCCATCGACCAGAAAACGCGCCGCTTTGACCGTATTCCGCGAAATGAGCGACTGCTCACTCTTCGCCAAGGCCTTATACGCCGAGCTTCGTTCAAGCAACGCGCGCACTTGATTACGAACGCGCGCCGCCGTACGCCGGGTGGACAGCGTTATCGTCATTGCGGCCGCCAGACCAATAATCGCTTTTCGGCGACGCTGACAAGCTTGTCTAGCAGCAGCGCACACAACGTCAAAACCAACACGCCCGCGAACACGGTGTTGATGTCAAACGAGCCTTCCGCCTGCAGGATGAGATAACCGACGCCGCGCGAGGAGCCCATATATTCGCCCACTACCGCGCCGACGAAGGCCATGCCGACGGCGGTGTGCAGGCTGGAAAATACCCAGGCCGTGGCGCTTGGCAAATAGACATGCCAGAGCAAATCGCGTTTGCTCGCGCCCAACATGCGCGCGTTATTGAGGACCACTTGACTCACGTCTTTCACGCCGTGATAAACGGCGAAGAACACGACGAAGAATACGATCGTCACGCCCAGCAACACTTTCGACCAAATGCCGAGGCCGAACCACACGGCAAAAATCGGCGCGAGTATCACGCGCGGCATGGCGTTGAAGGCCTTCAAATAAGGATCGAGCAAACGCGCCGCCAGGGGCGAAAGCGCCAGCCACAGCCCCACAACGAGGCCGAGAATCGTTCCAATCCCAAACGCCAGCAAGGTTTCCAGCAACGTGACGCCGAGATGCGGAAAAATTTTTCCGCTCAGAAACCAATTGCCGATTCGTTGCAACACCACCAGCGGATTACCGAAGAAAAACGGCGGCAAGATTTCCGTTTCCGTCAGGCCATACCAAAGCAGGAATAACGCGGCTAGAAGTCCAAGCTGTGCGGCTCGCAGTTTAATATAAGCTTGCAAGGCAGACTGGGAGCGGGGTTGTATAGGTGCGTTCATGAGGCTAGGTTAATCGGTGACTTGGTTGGGATGGGCTAAATCGTATTCTACGTTGAAGCGCCTATAGGCGCGAACGCGGGTGTAACGCTTGCATTGGAAACTCAGTCCCATAGTGATATCAAAATCGAGACCTGACATCAAACGACATGATGCTTAAGCTTGTCTCATGATTCGCAAAGCAATCACTTTTCGGCTTGATCCCGAGATCCAGGCGGGCTTGGCGCTACTCAGCGAAATCCAGGGTCGGCCGCATAATCAACTAGTCAACGAAGCTGTGCGGGAACTCGTGTCCAAACGCAGCCAGGAGATCGAAGTCGGTCTTAAATCGACCCTAGCCCGCCTGAGAGCTTACCGGTTACGCGATCCTACCGGGAAAAATCCATGGCTGCCGCCATGAAAGTGGAAGCGGCCATCGACTACGACCCGGCGGAAGGCGTTCGCGTGCCGCGCTCGGAAGCAGCCAGCCCGGCTTCGGCGCGTATGCTAGATCTATTGCGTGGCTGACTGGGACGCGAATAGCCCAGAACTGTTACGCAGCGTCGACGAGGTAGGCCGAAAAGTCAACGCGGCCGCCCGCAATCGCGATCCGCTTTCGAGCGCAGCCATCCGGGAATGGCAGTCCCTTATCATGCGAGGCCTTACGCCTACGGATGGAGAACCGCTGGGCGTATTCCGCGGCGAAGCCGGTCTCGAAGACTACATAGTCAAAATCGGCGATCATATTGGGATCCTGCCGGAGTTTGTGGCTGTGGAGTTAGTCAAATTTGACGATACGCTGGCCGAGATTCTTAACGAGCTCGATGACAGGATGGGGCCCGAACCCTTCAGTGAACCCACGGATGGTGACATCGACGCCGTCATCATCCTATGTGCATGGGCCCACCGCGAGTGGGTGCGTATTCATCCTTTTCGCAACGGCAATGGACGCACCGCACGGATCCTGGTTAACGGCACCGCGCAGCGTCACGGTTTGCCGGCATTCATCAGTATAGGCCCCAGAACTGAGTTGGAATACGAGAGGATCGCTAGGGAGGCCATGGCCGGTAACTGGGAAGCGGCGAGACCTCTGTTCAGGAGATTGTACGCAGCGGCCCTCTGACGCGAATCTGAATTTGCCAACATGCAGTAGCCTCATCGCTCGTGCCGCCGCCGCGGTCAAGCGGGAATACCAATACAACCAATACCCATGCGGATTGCAGCCAACAATTGACCTGCGTGGCCCTCCGCATAAGGAGTTATCGCTTTCGGCATCTCCGGCCGCTCCTAATATGGGTTCGGCTATTGGTCATAGTGGTGCAACACAGCAAAACAACCGGCGCGCGTTCCGCGTAGTTAGGCTTCGTCTTTCGAACGTTTCCGCAATGAGTTAAATGTTGCTATGCACCATATTGTGCTAGCATAGGTCTGATTTACCCCCTCGGATGAAGCATGTTCGAAAAGCTAAAAGCCTGGTTCCGGCGTGCGTTTGTCTCGGCCCGGACCCGGCTAGTCACCTGGTTTCGTCGCAAAAAGCCCGCCCGCGGCCGTTGGGAAACGGGCGAGCATCGCGAAGCGTCCGGGTTGCTTGCCTTTGCGCCGTTCGTCACGCCCCATCGCGCCTATCGGCTCTATTTTCCCCATCGGTACCAAGCTGCGGAACGCCTGCCCTTGCTGGTGATGCTGCACGGCTGCAAGCAAGACCCAGACTCGTTTTCCAGCGGAACCCGCATCAATGATTTAGCGGATCGGCAGCGCTTTCTCGTTCTCTACCCCGAACAGCGTCGCCTTGCGAATCTGGGCCGCTGTTGGAATTGGTTTGATCCCTCGAGCCACAGCGGCGATGGCGAAGCCGCGATCATCGCGGGCATGGTGCGGGCCGTCGCTGCGCGCTACCACGCCGATGGGTCACGGATTTATGTCGCAGGCATATCCGCCGGCGGCGCCATGGCGAGCGCGCTGGCGAGTTGCTACGCCGATCTGTTCGCCGCGTGCGCCGTGCATTCCGGGCTCATGTTCCAGGCAGCGGGATCACCCGCCACCGCGCTGCCAACGATGCGACACGGCTCCGACTACGATCCCAAGCAAGCGGGCAAGCGCGCCTTCGAAATGTCTGGCAACAAAGTCGACGCCATGCCCATGATGGTGATCCACGGCGATCAGGATACGACGGTGAATCCCGTCAATGCCGAGCAAATCATTGTGCAATTTTCCACGCTGAACCAGCTTTGCGCGGCTGCAAAAAAACAACATTTTGACGCGACGAAAAAGAACACGACATTCCACGCCACCAACGGCCAGTATCGCTACGAAATTCACGATTATGGCGACGCCGAGCGGCCGCTCATTCGGCAGATCACGATCGCTGGTTTGGGCCACGCTTGGAGTGGCGGCGATCAGCACTATGAATACAACGACCCGCGCGGGCCTAATGCGAGCGAGATGATGTGGGCGTTTTTTCAACAGCATCGGCGTGTTTCGGCCGTAAATTCAGTGCCGGTAAATCAGCGCGAGGCGTAATGGGCGAGCCCGTGCCATCAAGGCTGG
>JBDSJK010000399.1:0-3911 GCA_039917535.1 Burkholderiales bacterium | reverse complement strand
GGTCACTGCGTTGGCGGCGTTGGTGGCTTCCTGAGCGGCAACGGCGGCGGCTTTGGTGGCCTTGTCTGCCAGCGCGTCGCGCTTTAAATCGCGGGGATCCTTGCCGTCATCGATCAGGCGCTGTAAGGCTCTTGCCTTGTCGCGAGCCTGTTTAATGCTCCATGATGCAGGGTTCCCGATGGTCAGGCGAACGGTCTTGCCTTGGTAGACGCTCTGGAAAACGTAGGCCAGTTTGCCTGCATGCGTGGCGCGCAACCCAAGACCCGCTGTATCGGCGTCCCACATGAAAGCCTGCGTCTGACCAGGCTCGCATTTGTGCGCAGATACACGTGGACCGGTGAACGATTCCTTTGCCATGGTTCAACCCCTTGAGGGGTCTTACACCGGCCAGGATGTAACGGCGGATGTAAGACGATTTTCTGTAAATATGCGAATATCAATCAACGATTGAACTGACTTTTCATCCAGCCCGGTTCATAAGATATTGATTTATATTGATTCTATCTACATCAATCAACATAGGCAAATACATCTATCCGCTCATTCGTAATGAGAAGGTCGGGTGTTCGATTCATCTCTCCGGCACCACACGTAAAAGCCCGTTGCTGTCATGGCGAGGGGCTTTTTTCATGTGGCCAACGCGCAACCCTCGTCTTGTTGGAACTTGGCATCAACTCAAGCTTGTAACGTTGTAGATAACCGGCACACAACATCTGTTGCGGAGCAGCCCTATCACGTTGAGTGTCCGTGTCGATCCACATGTTGTCCCTCCTTCTACCCTAACGCGGCTCGCCGGCCACCGCCAACAAAGCCCTCGGATTAGTAAGCGCAATCGTGAGCGACGTTCGGGCGGCGCCGCTGGGCGGTTTGCGGCCCTGCTGCCAAGCTTGAAGTGTGCGCACCGACACTCCCAGAAGCGTGGCAAATTGAGATTGCGACAACCCGGTGCGTTCCGGACTTGCCCGAACCAGCCCAGGGCCAGCGGACCATTCGGATAGCGCCGGAGTCTGGTACCTCATCTCCAGCGTTCGGATAACAGGCAATGTACGCCGCAAACTCACCTCGTTCCTCTTCGCTGCAGTACAGAGGCCACCGCAGCTGTTTGTCCGCGACGCCCAATTTTGCGGCAAGCGTTTAAGGACTCCGTGCGTCGCTAGAACGAGTCCCATCTTTGATGCCGCCAGGCCCTTGTCGATGGCGCGCATCATTGAAACGCCAAGTCCGTGTCCTTTTCACGAACAACACCTTGACTCCCGCCACCTCAAGAAGGTCGTGTAACAGGCAGGGCGCTTTGCTGCGGCGCTGGCCGTTCGGCGGCCTGCCCTCGGAGATGTGCATTGGGCCATTCGACTCGATCTCCCGATAAACCGACGGGCGGTGCTCGGATGCCTTTAGGAGACTGCACCGCGGCGAGACTGCATTGCCTTTGGTGGAAAGTACCACCAGCTTGCCGCAACGAGCACGCCAAACACCGTGTACGCGATGACAAACACCCATGGCGGTGCTTCGTAGAACAGAACTCGGCTGAGCCAATACTCGATGAAGCCACCCGAATACTTGCCCAGACCTGCTTGGACACGAAGCGACATTTCGAGTGTCGTGAGCGGGCAGACGACGCCGAACCAGGATTCAGCGACTACAACTGCAATAGCAGCGAGATGCCCCAAGCGGAAAGCAAGGTTGCTCGCCAGCTGCCAATGCGCGAGGCTGCCGACGACGATGAGAACCCAACCTGCGACAACAAATATAGCGACGCATACGTGCACGAGAAGCACGGCATCGGCCAGAAGCGCGGCTGTTCCAGGGCTCACGATAAAACTTGCCTAACCGTCGGCGGTGACCAGATGGCAACGAGAGGCGAAGCCGACCATCGCCAGTCTGCTCGACCAACAGGTTAAGCGTGTACCTCGACAAGTTCGCCCGTTGAATGTGGCTCAGGGATGGGCATCCCATCTTCCTTCATCCCTTCCAAGTGAAATTCGATTGCCTCGTGGATGAGTTGTGCAACCTCAGTACGGGTTTGACCTACCGCGACACACCCCGGCAAATCAGGCACGTAAGCACCAAAACTTAACGGGCCCTTTTCAATGACAACCAGATATTGCATCTGCCACCCCACTTTTTCAGACCTGCCTGTTTGAGAATACTGTTCAGAGTTCCCGGCGGAATTTCAACACTGTCCTTACCCGACACAGTTACTGTCCCCGGCTTCGATATGTGATGGAACTGCCGATGGCTCCCCTTTTGACGCACGAGTTGCCAGCCAGCAGCGTGAATCAACGCGACGAGTTCCTCAACCTTTGTAGGCATGGGTCAAGGATCGCACACATTTAATCGGCCAGCTTAACAACGTTTGAGGTAAGCGGGAGGCAACAGTCCGACATTCGCCCGGTATGCATCAAGAAGTGGCCCCGCAAATTTGAACAGCGCGATAAGTGGAAACTCCGGGCCTGAAGCTGGACCGAGAATGGTCTGGCGAGAAGGAGTTTTTGATGGTGAAGAAATCAGCGCGGCGCACCCGGCGCACGCACACTGCCGCGTTCAAGGCCCGGGTGGCCCTTGCCGCGATCCGCGAAGACAAGACTATGGCCGAGCTGTGCAAGCAGTTCGAAGTACACCCCACGCAGATCACGCAATGGAAGCAGCAACTGCTTGAGGGCGCGGCAGACGTATTCGGCGGTGCTTCGCACCCAGAGCCGGTGGACCTGGCACCCCTGCACGCCAAGATTGGCCAGTTGGCGTTGGAGAACGATTTTTTGGAAGGCGCGCTCACCAAAGCGGGATTGCTGAGCGAAAAGCGATGATTGACCGTAATCACGATTTGAGCCTGACGCGCCAGGCGACATTGCTTGGAATCAGCCGGGGCTCGGTGTACTACCTGCCCCGGGCCGTGAGCGATGCCGATCTGGCCTTGATGCGCAGGCTTGACGAGTTGCATCTGGAGCACCCCTTCATGGGTGCGCGCATGCTGCGCGACCAGCTCGATCGCGCCGGCATCCGTGTCGGCCGCCGCCATGTCGCCACGCTCATGCGTCGCATGGGCATCGAGGCGCTGGCGCCGCAACCGGGAACGAGCAAACGAGCGCCCGGTCACAAGATCTACCCGTATCTGCTGCGCAAGCTGGCGGTGAACCGATCCAACCAGGTCTGGGCGCTGGACACCACCTACATTGCGATGGCTCGCGGGTTTGTCTATCTCACCGCTGTGGTGGACGTGGCCAGCCGCAAGGTGCTCGCGCACAAGGTGGCGATCACGCTGGAGGCCGTTCACGCCAAGGAGGTGATCGAGCAGGCATTTGCCCGCTACGGCACTCCTGAGATCGTCAATACCGATCAGGGCAGTCAATTCACGGCCACCGAATTCACCGACGTCGTGCTGCAGCGTGGCTGCAAACTGTCCATGGACGGGCGTGGTGCCTGGAGGGACAACGTGTTCGTGGAACGGCTGTGGCGCAGTGTGAAGTACGAACGGGTCTACCTCAAAGCCTACGACAGCGTGAGTGCGGCCAGAGCCGACATTGCCGACTATCTTAATTGGTTCAACCACAAGCGGCCGCATTCGAGTTTGGAGCGGCTCACGCCGCATGAGCGTTACCTGGCCAGCCTGCCGGTGCTGAAACTGGCCGCATAAGATGAAGTCCTTGGTGCGCCCCGAGTTGCCCACCGCGTCGGTCGGTTCGTCGCAAGCGACCACCGACGCCATGGACAACTCTGCACCTGTAGCAACCCGCCCGCAGTCCATCTATCTTTCGGGGAATGTTGTTCAAACAAGCGGGGCCACTTCTGTCGGATGTCGCGACGAAGCGATTCGACCTGTCGCTCCAGTTCCGTTCGGTCGGGCTGCGGCCCTGGTGGCAAATCTTTGAGGCGTTTCATTGATGCTGGTACCTCCGGGCCGGCGAGTTTGTTCT
>JBDSJK010000398.1:0-2516 GCA_039917535.1 Burkholderiales bacterium | reverse complement strand
AGGCGGGGATAAACATTTCCAGCACTTCGTTCTTGCTGTCGTAAATCAATTCACGGTCGCCGAATAAATTTTTTTGTATGTTCGGCCACGCCGCGCTTTTCATGGGGTCGACCGTGGCGTTCTCATTGGCAAGCGCACCCGCGCTCGCCACACAACCCGCAATCAGCGACGCGACAATATATTTTTTAACGGACATCATTTTGTTCCTTCAACTTAACTTGCGCTTAGCAATTAATCTTGGTCGATCCCAAAATACTCTAGTCATTCACAGCACAGTATCACGAATCATCGCATTGCTGAAATCCTCGGTTTAGCCCGCCCACACTCCTTGCGCGAGCACCACGCCCGTCAAGTTATTTCATGATAGAGTTCCCACTCAAATTTACCACCGTTGCGACAGGAACTTTCCTATGAGTGGGCCTAAGTATTTTGGCTTCGATACCCTAAGCCTGCACGCTGGCGCGCAGCCGGACCCCGCCACCGGCGCGCGCGCGACGCCGATCTATCAGAGCACATCGTTCGTGTTTAAGGATTCCGATCACGCCGCATCATTGTTCAACATGGAGCGTGCGGGACATGTTTACTCGCGCATTTCCAATCCCACGGTCGCGGTGTTAGAAGAGCGTATCGCGGCGCTGGAAGGTGGCGCGGGCGCGATCGCCACGGCCAGCGGACAAGCGGCGCTGCATCTGGCGATCGCCACGCTGATGGGCGCGGGTAGCCACATTGTTGCAAGCCGCGCGCTATACGGCGGGTCCCATAATTTACTGTCGTACACCATGGCGCGCTTCGGCATTGAAACCACCTTCGTTGCCCCGCGCGATCTCGACGCTTGGTGTGCGGCGATCCGGCCGAACACGCGCTTGTTGTTCGGCGAGACCCTGGGCAATCCCGGCCTGGACGTGCTCGACATTCCCAAGGTTTCCGCCATTGCGCACGAGGCCAAGTTGCCGTTGCTGGTCGATGCGACGTTCACCACGCCCTATCTGATGCGGCCCTTCGATTTAGGTGCGGATCTGATTTTTCATTCGGCGACAAAATTTCTTTGCGGTCACGGCACCGTCGTGGGCGGCGTGCTGGTCGACGGCGGAAAATTCGATTGGCACGGCTCCGGTAAATTTCCCGTGCTCACCGAAGAATACTCGGGCTTTCACGGCATGACTTTCGCGGAGGAATCGCCGACGCTGGCATTTTTCCTGCGCGCGCGGCGCGAGGGCCTGCGCGACTTTGGCGCGTGCATGGCGCCGATGACCGCATTCCAAATTTTGCAGGGCGTAGAAACACTCTCGCTGCGCATGGAAAAACACGTCAGCAACACGCGCAAAATCGTCGAATTTCTTGTGGCGAATCCGGCCGTGGAAGCGGTGTCCTATCCCGAGTTGTCACTGCATCCCGACTATGAATTAGCGAAAACATTATTGCCGAAAGGTTGTGGCGCGGTGTTCAGCTTCAATATCAAAGGCAATCGAGCGGCGGGCAAACGCTTCATTGAAACGCTAAAAATATTTTCACATCTGGCGAATGTGGGCGATGCAAAGTCCTTGGTGATTCATCCGGCTAGCACCACTCACTTTCGCATGGACGAAGCGGCACTCAACGCCGCGGGCATCACCGAAGGCACGGTGCGCTTGTCGGTCGGGCTGGAGCACGTCGACGATCTCATTGACGATTTGGCCAGAGCGCTCAAAGCCTCGCAGAAAAGTTAACGATGAAAATCTCCGTTCAATCGCAAGAAGTGTTCATCTACACGGGTGGCCGCGAGATCGATAGCAACTTACCCAGTGTCGTCTTCATCCACGGTGCGGCTAACGATCACAGCGTGTGGGCGCTGCAGAGCCGTTATTTTGCACACCATGGCTGGAACGCGCTTGCACTGGACCTGCCCGGCCATGGCCTCTCGAAAGGCGCGCCCCATAAGGCTGTTGGCGCGATGGCCGATTGGATCAATGCATTGCTCGATGCGCTACAAATCAACCGCGCCGCGTTGGTCGGTCACAGCATGGGTTCGTTGGTGGCGCTGGAAACCGCCGCGCGTTTTCCGCAACGGGTCAGCAAATTGGTGATGGTCGGCACCGCCGTGCCCATGGCCGTGTCCGATATGTTATTGAACGCGGCCACGGCCAATGACCACGCCGCGTTCGACATGGTGAATATTTGGGGTCATACACCCGCAGCCCAAGTCGGCAACAACCCGATGCCGGGCGTATGGATGGCGGGCGATTTTTTACGGCTGTTGGAAAAATCAAAACCCGACGTGCTCGGCATCGATCTCAAAGCTTGCAACGATTATCGCGACGGCATCGCGGCCGCGGCAAAAGTCACCTGCGCTACGCTATTGTTGCTCGGTAAAAATGACATGATGACCTCGCCAAAAGCGACCAAGGAACTTAGCAACACGCTGGCTAATTGCCACGTGGTGATCCTACAACGCGCCGGCCACGTTCCCATGGCCGAGGAACCCGATGCAACACTAGACGAACTGTCACAATTCCTAACTTAGAAAATTCAAAAGTTAA